>CAYNMI010000029.1:0-15365 GCA_964398095.1 uncultured Desulfobacca sp. | reverse complement strand
GGGGGCCTTGACGGTGGCGCCGCCGAAGACTTCGTTCAGGGCCTGGTGTCCCAGGCACACCCCCAGGATGGGGATACGTCGATAGAAATGGGCGATGGCCGCCTTGCTGATGCCCGCCTGCTCCGGGGCCTTGGGGCCCGGCGAGATGCAAAGCCAGTCCGGCTTGAGGTCGGCAATGCCCGTCAGATCGATCTCGTCGTGGCGGTATACCAGGACCTCCAGGTCGAACTCAGAGAAGAGCTGTACCAGGTTATAGGTGAAGGAGTCGTAGTTGTCGATCATCACCAGGCGCATCAGCCGCCCTCTTCCCTGTAGGGGCGGACCTGCGTGTCCGCCCTCTGAGGGCGCACACATAGATGCGCCCTTACAAAACCAATTAAGAAAAAATAAAAAGAGCCACCCGGATGAGTCTGGGTGGCTCGCGCCTGACATAACTCTTGATCAATAATATGACATGGCCTTTAAGACTGTCAACGTTTTTCTGGACCGAAAGGGGCGGTAGGGGCGTCCGGGCTGACCGCCGCAGTTTAATCTCCGGCCTGACCCCTCAGGCGCACGAAGTAGAGGGTCCCGAAGGAATTGGGTTCCAGGCGGTGGAGTTCGGAGTTGTATTTATGGACGTAGCCGCAGTCATAATCCTCGCCTTCGGACATATCCATGGCCCGGTCCATATCTTCGTCGCTGGCCATCAACAGGGTCTGCAAGAAGACCGCGCCGCCGTTCCGGGCGGTGGGGTCGTGGGCAAAGAAAGCCCCGCAGTTACAGGTCCCGCCTTTAAAATCGAACCATTGCCCGCCTGGCACCTCCACCGGCGGCGGGATTTCGGCCCGGCAAAACGGACACCGGGCCGGTTGGGTGCGGTCATGGAATAACTTCGGCATGCCTTCCACCTCGGGAAAACTGGATTAAGCTTGCCGGGAACCGGCACTGCGGCCGGCGCGCCCCGGACCCTGGGAGTCTGCGGCCAAAAGGCAAGTGGCCTGCATAGCCGGGGAAAAGCGAAACCGGCGCGCTTTTATTATCGCCGATTTTTCAAAATACGCAAATGCCTCGCTTGGGTATTGACACCCGGGTGGCTTGAGCTTAAATTGTGTTCACGGAATATGAATGGGGAGGGATATATGGCAGATATGGTCGTTAGCTTTTCAATCCAGCAGCAGCAGGAAGTTGAGGGCATTGTCATCGACAAAGACGGTGACGAGGCCCTGCGGTATCTGAGTGACCTGGTGGGGATCTTTAAGTCCCGTGAGAGCCACGCCTGTGGCCCCAAGGTGGCCGAAACCCCTTCGGGGCAAGGTTGAGCAACGTGGCGGCGGGAGCTTGGTAACCGGGTCCGTACCCGGTCAACCCCCGCTCGGTTATCCGGCCCTGAAATAGAAGATGAGAAACCGGCCCCAGGACTCAACGGCCGGCCGGTTCGATAATCACTCCTGCAAGTGCCGCCTGGCGGCGCTTCATAAAATCAAGACAAGGTGAGAAGCTATGGCAGACAAGCAAATCGTGTTTTCGGACCAGGAACAACAGCAGATTGAAGCAATCATCATTGATAAGGACGCCGAAGAGGCCATCAAGTTTCTGGCTCTCCTGGTGCAGCGCTTCAAAGGCGGCAGCGAAAGCCACGCCTGCGGCCCCAAAAGGACTCAATAAAGCAAGTTCACCCCTTCTGAGTGGCTGACCGACAGATCATGGAAAGGCTGGCGCTGGTTGCTGACACCCATACTTACCAGGCCGGCCTTCCCGCGTTACTGGCCTTCTTTAGGAACCAGGGTCTGCGTCACCTGGCCTGCCTGGGGGATTGCCCCCCGGAGCCGTTCCGGCCCTGGCTCGCCATGCACCCGGAAAACCGGCTTTACTGGTTGTATGACGTCTTCGGGCCCCAGATGCCCGAGGCCACCGCGTGCGGCATCGCCCTGGAGTTGGAGGGCCGGATCTTTTTGGCCCACACCCGGGCCTTGATCTGGACCCACTTCAATGAGCGCATCCGGGCCTACGGGCAGAAAGCCCACCGTTATCGCCAGCCAATATTAGCGTGCCACGGCCATACTCATGTACCCAGCGTCACCCGCTTTACGCCACCCTTCAGCCGCCTCCTTTACACTAACGACGCGGTGCGGCCCCAGGAATTTCAGGCGCGCCAGGCCTGCCTGACCCTGGACCCTGACACCACCTACCTTATCGTGCCCGGGGCCTTCACCCTGGAGGAACAGCGCTTTCCCACCCTCAGCTTCGCGGTCCTGGATCTGGTCAGCTCCCGGGTGGCCATGGTCTCCCTGAAAGATTTGCGGCATCTGGAATCGGTGGAGCTCTTCCCGCCGGACTAAATTTCTTCTTGCGCCTTGACGCCTTAGCGTGGGCAAAAATATTTCGCCAAACCGCCAAGAACGCCAAGGTTCAGAAAACCGAGTCGGGAACCAGCCCCGCCTTACCCGCCCGCAGTTCCTCCACCACCAAAGCGTCGGTGGGAAAGGCCAGGGGCTGGGGCGGCTCGGCCAGGGAAAAGAACGCGGCGTCCGCCAGGTCATCACCGGCCTGAAGGGTCCCGCCCACCACCCGCCCGGCGAACCAAATCCCCACGGTGAGGCGCTCCGGGTCATGGAAGTTGGAATGCACCGCCAGCACCGGCCCCACTTCCACCCTTAGGCCGGTTTCCTCCAGAAACTCCCGGGCCGCGGCCGCCCGCACCTCTTCGCCCCACTCCACATAGCCGCAGGGGATGCACCAGGCGCCGGCATAGGGGCCGCCGCGCCGCCGGCCCCAGAGAATCTCCTCACCCCGGCGGATGACCACCGCCACCCCCACCGCGGGATTGATGTAGAGCACCCGTTGGCAATCCCCGCAAACCAGACGCTCACGGTCCCCCCGGGGCCGGGTTTCTAAACGGCCGCCGCAGCAGGGGCAATAGCTGAAAGCTGAAGGATTACAAGACATAATGGTCCTCGATCCCTCCTCCAAAATATTAAAGGTTGAAACTAAGGCCAAATTCATTTACAAAAGTCGAGGTTGTTTATTCCGGAGTGTACCCTGTGACCACCCCCAGACTCAAGGCCATTCGCAACATCGGCATCATTGCCCATATCGACGCCGGCAAGACCACCTTGACGGAGCGCATCCTCTATTACACCGGCCGCACCCACAAGATGGGCGAGGTGCACGACGGCGCCGCGGTCATGGACTGGATGCCCGAGGAGCAGGAGCGGGGGATCACCATCACCGCGGCGGTCACCACCTGCCAGTGGAAGGGATGCATCATCAATATCATCGACACCCCGGGCCATGTGGATTTTACCATCGAGGTGGAACGGTCCCTCCGGGTCCTGGACGGGGCCATCGGGGTCTTCGACGGGGTGAGCGGCGTCGAGCCCCAGTCCGAAACCGTCTGGCACCAGGCGGATAAGTACCGCGTGCCTAAGCTGGCCTTTATCAATAAGATGGATCGCATGGGGGCTAACTTCAAGGCGGCGGTGGCCTCCATGCGGGAGAAGCTGGGCTGCCATCCCCTGGTCCTCACCCTGCCCTGGGGCGAAGAAGACCGGTTCCAGGGCGTAATCGACCTCCTGAGCCTCAAGGCCGTCAAGTGGCGGGAGGCAACCTTGGGGGTGGTCTTCGAAGAACTGGAAATCCCCGCAGACTATCAAGACCAGGCCGCAGAGGCCCGGGAAGCCCTGGTGGAGGCCGTGGCCGAAGTGGACGACGAGGTGATGGAGGTCTATCTGGCCGAGCAGCCCTTGACGGCAGAGGCCCTCAAAGCCGGCATCCATCGGGCCGCCCTGGCCCTCAAAGGCGTGCCCACCTACTGCGGCTCCGCCCTGCGCAACAAGGGCATCCAGCCCCTGCTGGACGGCATCAGGGATTTCCTCCCCAATCCCACCCAGGTGCCGCCCATTACGGGGCAGAACCCCAAGACCGGAGCCCCGGAGACCCGTCCGCCCCAGAATGACCTGCCTCTGGCCGCCCTGGCCTTTAAAATCATGGTGGACCAGAACCAGCGCCTCACTTATGTGCGCCTCTATTCCGGCGTCCTGAGATCCGGCCAGGAAGTGTACAATCCCATCAAGCAGACCACGGAGAAGGTGGCCCGGATACTGCGCATGCACGCCAACAAGCGGGAACCTCTGGAGGAAGCCCACGCCGGCAGCATCGTCGCCCTCCTGGGCCTGAAGGCCACCACCACCGGCGATACCCTGTGCAGCCGCCACCATCCCATCGTTTTGGAGCCCATCTCGTCTTATGTGCCGGTAATCTCCCTGGCCATCGAGCCGGTGACCCGGGACGATCAGGAGAGGTTAGGGCCGGCCCTGGAGCGGGTGTGCGAGGAAGATCCCAGCCTCAAGGTGCACATCGACGAAGACACGGGCCAGACCCTCTTGTCGGGCATGGGGGAACTGCACCTGGAGGTCATTACCCACCGTCTGGAGCGGGAGTTCCATGCCCAGGTGCGGGCCGGGCGCCCCCAGGTGGTCTACCGGGAGACCATTGCCGCGCCCGTGGCGGAAACCGGGGTTTTTGAGCGGGAGCTGGCCGGCAAACAGCATTTCGCCGAAGTCAGGCTGTCCCTGACCCCCAGGCCCCGGGGCGCCGGCAACTCCTTTGTGTCGCTCTTGCCGGAAGGACATCCCGCCCAGGGCTTTGTGCCGCTGATCGCCCAGGCGGTCAGCGAATCCCTGGAAGGCGGGGCGGTGTACGGCCACCCCGCGGTGGACATCGCCGTGGCCTTGACCGACGCCACCCTCAGGGAAGGCCAGGCCTCGGAGATGGCCTTCCGGGTGGCGGCCATGACCGCCCTGAAACAGGGGCTCCACCATGGCCAGCCCCAACTGCTGCAGCCCATCATGAAGGTGGAGATCATCGCCCCGGAGGAATTCACCGGCGAGGTCATGGGCGATTTTGCCGCCCGGAAAGGCAAGGTGGAACAGATGCTGGCCAAGGGGCCGGTGCGCCTCATCTCCGGGCTGGCCCCGCTTTCCGAGATGTTCGGCTATGCCACCGCCCTGCGCTCCCAAACCCAGGGGCGAGGCACCTTCACCCTCCAGTTCGACCACCACGGGTACGTGGAGAGCAGTAAGCAGTGAGCAGTAAGCAGTGGCGGAGGGCGGACAGTGCCCTCCAGGTAGTTGAGGACTAATCGTAGGGGCGGACCCATGTGTCCGCCCTATTGAGGGTGGCACACACAGATGCACCCATACAAATATCTTTCGCAGAGGATTGCATTATGCCCATAGAACAGACCCTGTCCATGATCAAACCCGACGGGGTGCAGCGCGGCCTCATCGGCGACGTCATCGGCCGCTTTGAAAAAAACGGCCTCAGGATCAAGGCCATGAAGATGCTGCACCTGTCCCTGAATCAGGCCCGGGCCTTCTACGCGGTGCATCAGGAACGCCCTTTCTACGACAGCCTGACGCAGTTCATGAGCTCCGGACCCATCGTGGCCATGATCCTGGAAGGGGACAATGCCATTCAGGTCAACCGGGACTTGATGGGGGCCACCGATTATCGGAAGGCCGCGCCGGGCACTATCCGGGCGGACTTCGCCCGGGAGATCGAGGCCAACATCGTCCACGGCTCCGATGCCCCCGACACCGCCGTCGTCGAAATCGCCTTCTTTTTCAACGCCCTGGAGCAGGTCTGATTCCACGCTGTCAGCTAGCAGCTAGAAGGACACAACCGGTTGGTGGCACAGGTTTTCAACCTGTGCACCCGCACCGGTATGATACCGGTGCCACCAAAAACTTTTCAGGTCAGCCGAATGGCGGCGGCCACAGGCCGCCCTATAAGAACTTTTCAGGACAGAGATCATCAACCTGAGGCGGAACCTGCCTTTTTGCCGGCCTGGCCATCATCCCAACTTGACAACGCCCCGATTTATCCTCATGTTACAGATAGGCGGGGCTGACTCGATTAATCCAGACGAAAAATTTTTCTCAGCTTGACCCCCGGGCAACCTCACCGTGGCGCCGGGCCCGGGGCCGGGAGAAATGGGCATGCCGGTGGAACCAATGATCCCCATTCTGGATCAGGTGGGTGAGTTTTTGCAGTCCGCCGCGGCCCACTGCCGGCGCACCGGCCGTCCCCTGGTCACCCTCACTTACGCCCAGAGTCTCGACGGCAGCATCGCCGACCGCCCCGGACACCCCCTGGCCCTCAGCGGCCCCCAATCCATGGCCCTGACCCACGGCCTCAGGGCCGCCCACGAGGCCATCCTGGTGGGCATCGGCACGGTGCTGGCCGACAATCCCCGCCTCAACGTCAGGCTGGTGGCGGGGGTCGATCCCCAAGCCGTAATCGTGGACAGCCGCCTCCGTTTTCCCCCGTATGCCAACCTCTTAAAAAACCGCCGGTCTCCCTGGATTGCCACCAGCGAAGGCGCCGACCCCGAGCGCCAACAAACCCTGGAAGCCGCGGGAGCGCGGGTCCTGCGGTTGCCGGGGCGCAACGGTTGGGTCGACCTGGGCGGCCTCCTGGAACATTTGGGGTCCATGGGGATCAATCGCCTGATGGTGGAAGGGGGAGCCCAAATCATCACGAGTTTTCTCGCCTCCCGCTTGGTGGACCAGGTCGTCCTGACCATCGCTCCTCTCCTGGTGGGCGGCCTCCGGGTGGTAGACCATTTGGGGCATGCTTCCCGGCGGCGCTTGCCGCGCCTCAAAAACCTGAGCTACCAGCAACTGGGTGATGACCTGGTGCTACGCGGTGAACCGGACTGGGAGAGCTGAATGGAACGACAGGCGCTCTATTTCACCGCGCCCGGACAGGTGTCGCTGCAAAGCGAAACCCTCCCGTCCCCGGCCTTTGGCCAGGTGCTGGTGCAGACCCTTATTTCCGCCATCAGTCCGGGGACCGAGCTGTTGATCTACCGGGGGCTGGCGCCGGCGGACCTGGCCAAGGATACCACCATCAACGCCTTGTCCGGGGATTTCTCCTTTCCCCTGAAATATGGCTATGCCGCAGTGGGCCGGGTCATGGAACTGGGCCGCGGAGTGGCCCCCGGTTGGGAAGGCCGGCTGGTCTTCGCCTTCCATCCCCACGAAAGCCACTTTCTGGCCACCCCCGATGAATTGCTCAGGCTGCCTCCGGAGTTGGCCCCTGATGACGCGGTGTTCTTCCCCAACATGGAAACCGCAGTCACGTTCCTCTTGGACGGCCAACCCCTGATGGGGGAACAGGTGGCCGTCTTCGGCCAGGGGATCGTGGGACTGCTGCTTACCGCGCTCTTAAGCCGCTGGCCCCTGTCATCCCTGGTGACCCTGGATCTTTATCCCAAGCGCCGCCTCCTGTCCGAATCCCTGGGGGCCCACCTCAGCCTGGATCCCTCAGCGCCGGACGTTATGGTGCGTCTGGCCGCCGGTCTTCAGGGTTCCGGCCCCTATCCCGGGGCGGACCTCTGCTATGAGATTTCCGGGAACCCCGCCGCCCTGGATCAGGCCATCGCCGCCACCGGCTTCAGCGGCCGGGTGGTCATCGGCTCCTGGTACGGGCTCCAAAGGTCCGATCTGAATCTGGGAGGCCGCTTTCATCGCAGCCGGGTGCGTCTCATCGGCAGCCAGGTCAGCAGCATCGCCCCGGAGCTTACCGGCCGCTGGAACAAAAACCGCCGGTATCACGCCACCTGGGAGATGCTGGCGCAGGTGCAGCCGGCCCGCTTCATTACCCATCGGTTTCCCATCGGCCAGGCCGCAGAGGCTTATGACTTGATCGACCGCCACCCGGAAGACGTCATCCAGGTAATCCTGACGTATTGACCAGGACTTTCCCGATGCCGGTTAATCTAAAGCTGCTGACCGCAGAATTCGTCGCCCTGGTTGTGATTTTCGCGCTGGTCTTGTTTCTCGCGGCCGGCACGGTTTTTTGGCCCGCGGGGTGGGCCTTCCTGGTGCTATTTTTCGGTGCGGATGCCGCCTTAGGCTGGTGGTTGCTCAGGCACGACCCCGCTCTGCTCCAGGAACGTATGCACGGCTTCGGCAAACCCGGTGAACCGACCTGGGATAAAGTGTTTTATGTGCTCCTGCTAATGTTTTTCCTTGTCTGGCTGATCCTGATGCCCCTTGATGCCGTGCGTTTCCACTGGTCGCATGTGCCGGCCTGGCTCCAGGTCGTGGGGGCAATGCTTCTGCTAGTCTCGTTCTACCTCTTCTTTCTGCCGTTTCGGGAAAACCCTTATCTGTCCCCCGTGGTCCGCGTCCAAACCGAGCGCGGCCAGACCGTGATCTCCACCGGGCCGTATCATTATGTGCGCCATCCCTTGTATGCCTCGTTCATCCCCTTCGCGGTGGGCACCGCCCTCCTGCTGGGATCATGGTACGGGTTACTCATGGGGCCGATCTTAATCTTCGGACTGGCATTTCGAGCGGTAAAGGAGGAAGGCCTGCTGAGAGCAGAACTGCCCGGATATGACGAATATATGGCCCAGGTGAAATATCGCTTAATTCCGCATGTCTGGTAGCCGCGGCAGGCGGAAGGTGGATTAAAGCAGTCGAAATTGCCGTAAAAGTTTTGAAATATTCCCTGCGAAAATAGCTTTCTTTTATCCACTGAAATTTTTGCCCGAGGAGCGCAGCATGCACCGGTATACCCTGGCGGTAAAACGAGACTTCCTGGCCCGGCATTTTCTCGTGGGCGGAGATTGGGGCGCGGAAAATGAGCTCCATTCCCACCATTATCGGGTTGAAGTTCAGTTGGAAGGAAAAATTCTGGATAAACACGGCTACCTGGTGGACATTGTAGCCCTGGAAGCCCACCTGGCGGAACTGGTGGCTTATTATCGGGACCAGACTTTGAACGATCTCCCGGAATTCGCCGGGCTCAACCCCAGCATCGAGCACTTTGCCCGCATCCTCGGTCAGGAAATTTTGAGCCGCAGGCCGGAGCCCCTCAGCGCCGTAACCGTGCAAATCTGGGAGAATGACATCGCCTGGGCCGCCTACCGCGAGGCACGTTAGTGCAGGTGGGCCTGCTCATTTATGGCAGCCTGGATACCATCTCCGGCGGCTTCATCTATGACCGCCACCTGGTGCGGTATCTCAGGGAGCAGGGCGACCTGGTGGAAGTCATCAGTCTCCCCTGGCGCCGCTATGGCGCAAGCCTGCTGGACAACTTGAACTCCCGTCTCCACCGCGCACTTGAGCAGACCGCCTTTGATGTCCTCCTCCAGGATGAACTGGTGCACCCTTCCTGCTTTTGGCTTAACCGGCGCCTGCGCTCCCGGATCACCTGCCCCCTAGTTGCCATCGTCCATCATCTGCGCTGCCGGGAGCATCATCCGGCCTGGCACAGCCGGCTGTACCGCCGGGTGGAAAAGAGCTACCTGGCCACCGTGGACGGTTTCATCTGCGTCAGCCGGACCACCCAGCAGGACGTGGAGGATTTGGTGGGGCGCCAGCGGCCCCTGGTGGTGGCCTCTCCCGGCCGCGACGGCCTGCCCGGCGCCCTCACCCCCGAAGCGATCACGGCCCGGGCCACCGCCCCCGGGCCTTTGCAAATCATCTTTGTGGGCAACCTGATTCCCCGCAAAGGGCTGCACACCCTGCTGGCGGCCCTGGCGCATCTGCCCCGGGACGACTGGCGGCTGACGGTGGCCGGCAGCCTGGACCTGGATGCGGCGTATGTTGAGGCCAGCCGCCGGCAGATCAAGGAGGCGGATCTGGCCCCCCAGGTGACCCTGCTGGGCGCCCTGCCCGTTCAGGAACTGGCGGCCCGGTGCGCCGCCAGCCATCTGTTGGCGGTGCCCTCATCTTACGAAGGCTTCGGCATCGTCTACCTGGAGGGCATGCACTTCGGCCTGCCGGCCATCGCCGGAACCGCCGGCGCGGCCAAAGAGATAATTACCCACGGCCATAATGGCTTTTTAGTTCCTCATGGCAACCCAGAAGCCCTGGCACACCATATAGAGCTTCTTATTCAAGATCGAGACCTCTTGCTGAAGATGAGTCTGGCAGCCCATCGAAGCGCCGCGGTCCATCCCACCTGGAACGAGACCGCCGCCCGGGGGCGGGCCTTCCTCCAGAGTTTCCTGGGGTAACCGTGTCCAGACCGGCTACTCCCGACTATATCCGCTATCTGGCCGCCAAGCAGGGGCTGGATGATCGTTCCCTGAACCGGCAGGTGTGGGAGGCCCTGGTGCGGGCGGTGCGGGACCGCTCCGGCCCTGCGCCCCTGCGGGTCCTGGAAGTGGGCTGCGGCATCGGCGCCATGCTGGAGCGGTTGCTGGATTGGGGTTTGCTCACCCGGGCGGCTTACACCGGCATCGATATTGAGCCGGAGTTTATCCGCGAGGCCAGGCGACGCTTCCGGGCCTACGCCACGGCGAAACACGCCGGACTGGCGAAGGAGACCGGCGAGGCCCTGGTCTTAAGGACCCCCGGCCGGGACATCCGGGTGAACCTGGAAGCCGCCGACCTGTTTGAATTCCTGGACCGGAGACCGGGAGCATCGGCCTGGGACCTGCTGGTCGCCCATGCGGTCCTGGACCTCATCGATCTCCCCACCGCCCTGCCGCGCCTCTTAGCGCGCCTGGTTCCCGGCGGACTCTTCTATTTCACCCTCAATTTTGACGGCGCTACCATTTTCGAGCCCCCCATCGACCCGGACCTGGACGCCTTGATCGAAGTCCTCTACCATCGCACCATGGACACCCGCGGCCCCCAGGGCCGGCCCTCCGGCAGCAGTGTTACCGGTCGCCGACTCTTGCGCCTGCTCCAAGAGGCGAACGCCCGGATAGTTGCGGCGGGGAGCTCCGACTGGGTGGTCTTTTCCGGCCCGGACGGCTATCCCGGCGACGAAGCCTATTTTCTGCACTTTATTATCGACACCATCGCTCGGGCCCTGGGGGACCCCCCCGAACTGGAGCGCGGCCGCTTTCGAGCCTGGATCGCGGCGCGCCATCGCCAGATCGAGGCCGGAGAATTAATCTATATTGCCCATCAACTGGATGTCATGGGTTATATTTAACTAGGGCAGGCGGGATGTCGCCCCTAAAATAATTACCGATGGGAACCCATCCAACCCGCGCTTATAAAAAAAACCGGACAGGAAACGCCGTTGCCTGAAGTGATCATCTACGACTGTGACGGGGTGCTCATCGATTCCCGGGAATCCAACCAGGCGTTTTATAATCACATTCTGGAGCGCTTCGGGCTGGCGCCCCTGACCAAGGCGCAATTGGAGGTGGTCCACGTCAGCACCGCCCAGGGGGCCATCGATTTTCTTTTCCAGGGCCATCCTGCCCGAGAAGAGGCGCAAGCTTACCAGCGGACCATCAACAACGACCCGTTTCTGCCCCTGATCCGCCTGGAGCCCCACATCCGGGAAGTGCTGATCCGGCTCCGGTCCCGCTACCGGACCGCCATCGCCACCAACCGGGGAAAGAGCCTGCCTCTGGTGCTCCGGAATCTGGGGTTGGATAGTCTCTTCGACCTGACCATCTCGGCCAACGACGTCTCCCACCCCAAACCTCACCCGGAGTGCCTCCTTAAAATCCTCACGCACTTCCGGGTAGAACCGGACGCGGCCCTGTACATCGGCGACTCCCAGGTGGACCAGGAAGTGGCGGCCGCGGCGGGTGTGCCCTTCGCGGCTTACAAGAACCCGCCCCTTAAGGCCCGTTTCCACCTCCAGACCCACCTGGACCTGCTGCCGGTCCTGGGGCTAAACCGGTAATGGTCAAAACTTGACCGGCTCACCTCTCCATTAAAAGGGTTCGGCGCAGCCTTAAGGCCTCTGGGCCAGCAGGGTGGCGATGCCCACTTCCTGCTGGGCGATGTTGCGCAGGCGATCCAGCAGCGCCAAAAAGATGGGGGCCGCCTGGGGCAGGCAGAGGCCCTCGATCATGCGGTCTTCGTGCTCCGTTGCAAAGGTAAGGCCTGCCTGTCCCAGCTTGCGGCTTTCCTCCAGGACGTATTTCTTCAGGAACTCATTATCGGTTTTGATGATATCCAGCATCGAGCGGATCATGCCCGAGTGCTGGTCAAAGAGAAAGTTGGTCTGGGTCACGGCCTTGTCGGAAAACAGGACCGCGCCCCGAATTTTCTGCTCAATGGGGTCCGCGCAGCCGCCGATGTTGTCCCCGATGATCCCCAGGTGATCGAGGATGCCTTGGGTCCGGTTCAGGACCAGCCGTTCGTCTGCCGATTTCCGGGCGCTCAACAATTTCAATTCCCGGGCCAGGTCATGGCAGTCTTGCGCCACGATGCCCTGGAGGGCAAGCAGCTCCCGCAGGCTGGTGCGACTATGGCGGTTGAAGGCATCCCGAGCTGCTCCCATCATGGTCAGCAGCCTCTGAACCACGGGGGCCAGCAAGGCGACCTGCCCTTCGGCAAACCGTTCGACTACCATGACGAGCCTCCTCGTTAGTTATTTTTGTACAAATAAAAGATAGTCATCTTGACCCCCAAAACCACCCTCCGGACCTGCTAGAATTGTCTGATCAGGCGCCTGAGGCCGGGGCCTGACCGGTTAACGGCTGCGGCGCTCCCCTAAGCCCCGCCGGTCCCCGCGCCTCGGTACGCCGGCGGCGCGCCCCGCCGCATCTGCCCGGTTGGCCCAGCGGTCACGCGGCCTTCCTGCCTCCTCCAACCACAATTTTTTTCAGCCAGCCCATTACCACGCCCGCCAGGTCCTGTCTTCAGGGTCGATCCCCCGGGAGCCATATCCCGCCATCCGGGGCGGTGAGGCTGGCAATAATTCAAGGGAACGCTGTAACTGGCCGAAATAGACTATATCAACCACCATGGCTGGCCAGATTAATATTAAGTTAAAAGGACTTTAACAATGCGAATAAATTATCATAGATTAATAAAATTAATTTTAATTATTGTTGACTTGGTGGTCATGGTCTCCTCCTTTCTCATAGCCGCATCCGTGGTGATCTCGGAGGTTGATGGCGTGGCTTTCAGTCAATTCTTTCTTATCCGCACCAGTATTGTGAATTTTATTCTCTTTGTAGGATTTATTTATCTTTGGCATACCATGCTGTCTCTTTCAGGGGCCTACTATGTGCGGCGATTAACCAAACAGAAAGAGGAAATCAAAGATATTATTAATGGCACTTCTATCGGAACCATTTTGCTAGTTATTTTTAGCATGATATTTAATATCAAATTAATGACGCCTGTTTTTCTTATAGTATTTTGGTTTATTAGCAGTTCTATTACAATTATTAGCCGTGTTATTATCAAATTTATTATGGCAAAATTATGGGCCAAAGGCATTAATCTTGAAAATGCAGTTATTGTGGGCACCAATGCCAGGGCGGTGCAGTTCGCCAAGACTCTTGAGAAAAATCCCGAGTTGGGTTACCGGGTGATGGGTTTTGTGGACCATGAATGG
Organism: uncultured Desulfobacca sp.; assembly: GCA_964398095.1. Lineage (GTDB taxonomy): Bacteria > Desulfobacterota > Desulfobaccia > Desulfobaccales > 0-14-0-80-60-11 > 0-14-0-80-60-11. The sequence continues at coordinate 2,045 of CAYNMI010000029.1, read as the reverse complement.
CGGGGCAATCGGGAGTTCCAGGACTCCGGTTATCCGCTGGTGGCTGATTTTAAGGATTTTCCCACCTACTTGCGGACCCATTTGGTGGATGAAGTTATCATCGATCTCCCCCTTAATTCTTTTTATCAAGAAGCTTCTTACATCGTCGGGCTGTGCGTCCAGCAAGGCATCATTGTCCGGTTCCTGTCCGACAGCTTTTACCTGTTATTCGATATGAGCCTGGCCCGGACCGAACTGGAAAAGGTCCAGGATCATGTGGTCATTTCGGTGTACACCGGGGCCATGGGAGGCTGGCCGATCCTCGCCAAACGGGTTTTTGATTTCCTGGTCTCCTTATGCCTCATCGTCCTGTTGTCTCCCTTGTTGCTCCTGGTGGCGGCCTTAATCAAGCTCACCTCACCCGGAGCGCCGGTCTGCTTCGTTCAGGATCGCGTCGGACTGAGGCAACGCATCTTCAAGGTTATTAAATTCAGGACCATGGACCCCGACGCGGAAAACCGGCAACTGGATATGGAAAGGTTTAATGAAGCCAGCGGCCCGGTGTTCAAGATCAAAAACGATCCCCGGATCACCCTTATTGGCCACTTCCTGAGGACAACCAGCATCGATGAACTGCCGCAGTTGTTCAATGTGCTCATGGGAGACATGAGTCTGGTGGGGCCCCGGCCTTTGCCGGTACGGGATTACGCCGGCTTCAGTCAAGACTGGCATCGACGCCGGTTCAGCGTCAAACCCGGCATCACCTGCCTCTGGCAGATTTCCGGGCGCAGTTCCCTATCCCTGTCCTTTGAGCAATGGATGAAAATGGATATGGAATACATCGACCACTGGTCTCTGGGGCTCGATTTCAAGATTCTGGCCCGGACCATACCCGCGGTCTTCAATGGGCGGGGCGCTTATTAACCGTCTGTTAGTATTAGATTACGCAAAAAAAGCGAGAACTTATCCGCCAGGCTTCCTTAAGACTGCTATGTCGTCGGCCCTGGCTACCTTAGGATTTAAAGGGCATTTTCCCCTGGTCCCCCCGGTAGCACTAAGGGTTTGCCGCCTGAAACCGCAGGACCCTCATCGGCAAGCGCGGCCTTTTTCCCCATAAATGCAAGCCCCCGACCCGCAGAGGCGCCTTAAGATCAGGCCGGAGTGAACATGCAGAGCGTCTCCCGGACCTCCTCCAGCCAGGTCTGGCGTTGTTCCGCGCTGCTGGTCACCACCACGCCGAAATGCTTGCGGACAACCAACGGCACCCCGCATAACCCAAAGATGCAGTTTTTCCAAAGGGTTTCCAGAGGGTCGCCGAACACCGCCAGTTCCCGCTCCTGGGGGGTGTTGGAGGTGGTAAACACCACCGCGGCCTTGGCGGTGAGCAAACCCACCGGCACGCCCGCGCCGGTATCCCCGTCCAAAAACCGGTAGGCCACCTCCGGCCTCAGCACCCGGTCCACCCAGCCCTTCAGGATGGCCGGGGGCTGGCCCCACCAGTTGGGGTGGACGATGACGATCCCTTGGGCCTGGGCGATCTCCTGACAATGCTGCGTCAGGTCCGGGTGCAGGTAGGCTTCACGTTCCAGTTCGGGTGCCAGCAGGACCGGGTCGAAGTTTTCCTGGTAGAGGTCATGGAACCACACCTCATGCCCCTGGGCTTCCAGGGTATGCAGCACGGTGGCGGCAATGGCGTGGTTGAAACTGCCGTGCCGGGGATGGGCCAGAATTACCGAAAGGTTTGCCATCTTGACTCCAGGTTGCAGGCGAAGTCGAGGAACTTCCCGGTGGGCGGGAGTCCTCTATCCCTGCGAGGAGTTGTCCTGCCGGCTACGGACCCCGCCTGGGTGGCGGCCCTTGGGGCGTAACCCCGATGGAGGCCGTAGAAATCAGGAACTTATCAGGGATTTTTCGGAAGAATGGTCCGGAAATCACGCGGGGCAGCGGGCAAAAACAGCCTGGCCGTGCACCCTCCTTCGAATCCGCCACCACCGAGGACTTCTGCCAGGGGGTTGATGGATTAGCAGCCACCGCGACACAGACCGCCTTGTTTACCGCTGCTTCCT
>CAYNMI010000028.1:0-15501 GCA_964398095.1 uncultured Desulfobacca sp. | reverse complement strand
CCATGAAATAGACCTGGGCGGGATTGAAGCCGAAAAAATGCCACTGGTAAAAATCCTTTTCCACGTGGGCCAACATTTCCCGGCCCACAATCACCAAGAGGTGCTGGCGCCCCAGCACCGCCCGGGGAGATTCCCCTAATTCCCGGGCCAGGTTTTCCAGGTCGAAGCCGAGCTGCAGCATGTGGCGGGCCCCCAGGGAGAGGGGCATGAGTTCCTGGGGGAGGCAGTCCAACTGCGCCGCCACCTCCTCCGGAGAGATGATCCGCCCGGTTTCCTGGCTCATGAGGTGGGCGGTGCGCTCCACGGAGATCTCTTTGGAAATATCGAGGAAATATTTGGAACCCAGCATCAAGCGGGTGCCCTCGCCCGCGGCGGCATGCTCGAAGAGAACTTCGCCCCGGGCCACCGCGGCCCGGGCCCGGGCCAGGCCTTCCGGGCGGCCGTCGTGTTCATCGAGCACGAGAATCTGCCGGGGTTCCGACAGGGTCTCCAGGCGGGGGTAACGGTTGATATCCTTTTCCCGGGCGGCGATTTCGGCCAGCGAGCCGAAATGAGGCAATTTCTCTTGGGCCTGGGCCACGCAGGAGCTGATATAGGGTTCAAGGATGCCGGGATAGATTGCCGCTTTAGTCGCTTGAGGCATGAAAGGCCTGTAATATTGAGATGTTAAAATAAATATTTATCACGAGGACACCCGGTTGTCAAGGAACATTACACAATCAGCGGCGGGAAAGAGGTGGCTTCGCGGGCAGGGAAACGGTAACGAAAAATCCGGTCCGGGGCAAACCGGGATGTCAAGGGGACGGCCTTGCGCCGTCGTCCCAAAACCAGGTGAGAGCGCTGGCAATCCTCCAGCCAATCCTCCCCTCCCTTGATGGGAGGGGGTTGGGGGAAGGTGAAATGGCAAGGAATCGCCGGGATGAGAAATATTTTCACCCCCACCCTGACCCATCAAGGCGGAGGGAAAATGAGATAGGCCCCCCTTGAGCGCGCCACGCCGGCGCCCCTTACATTTCCGCTCTATCCCGATACACCAGCACCGGCCGGGTGGACAGGCGCACCAGGTTCAGGGCCTCGTCGCTGATCATCTTCAAATACTTGGGCCGCTTGTGGCCGTAAGCCCCCAGCACCAGCAGGTCGTAGCGTTCCACGGCCACGGCCTTGAGGATTTCATCCACGAAGTCGCCCTGGGCCAGTTTTTTCGTGGGGGTGAAGCCGTATTTTTTGAGGGTATCCTCCCCGGTGAGCAGGCAGGCCTGGGCGAATTCCGGGGTTTCGCCCAACTCCGTTTCCTGGACGTGGAGGATGGTGATTTCCGGCTTTTGCTTGGCAAAAAGCGGCGCGATGAATTCCAGCGCCCCCTGGTCGCACTGGGAGCCGCGATAGGCCACCAGGATTTTCTGGATGGGCCGGAAATTGCGCATCAGGAGCACCGGCTGCAGGGCATGGTGGAGAATCTTGGCGTGCACCGAACCCAGGAGAAACCCCCGGATGGAGGAGCGGCCCTGGGAGCCCATGACAATCAGGTCGTACATGCCTTCGGTGGCCGCGTGCAGGATCTCTTCCGCGGGGTCGCCCACCGCCACCAGGGGCTCACAGGGCACCTTGCCCCCCAGGCAGATTTCGCAGGCCTCGAAAATTTCCTCCACGGTCTTTTCCGCCTCGGCCTCGATGGCCTGTTCCACGTCCTCCCGGGTGGTGAAAGGGGCGTACGAGGTGTCCGCCACCGACTCCACCACGTTGGGTTTGACATAGAGGGCGTCCACATCGGCCTCGAAATGTTCCAACAAATGGCAGGTATAGCGCAACGCCTGTTGCGACTCTTCGCTCTTGTCCACCGCGACCAGGATTTTCATAGGTATCACCTCTCTTATGTACGGAGTGTCCAGCAATGCGGCCGGCTTTCCGGATGATCGCCGCAGGCTCAGATTAACGCATCACCAACACCGAAGTCTGGCACTTGCTCACAAAGCGCCCGGCCCAATCCCGGGGAAAGAACCGGTCCAGCAGGGATTTCTTCCCCATGAACAGCGCCAGCAGGTCCTGCTGCAATTCTTTGTCCAGGAAGTTTTCAAAGTCGGCGATCTCGGTAAGGCGGGTGCTCACCTTGATCTGGCGGTCCTCATAGTAATCGCCGATCTCGATGAGGCGCCGGTACACGTCTTTTTTCATGCCGCCTTCCTGGCTCAGTCCCACCAACTCCAACTGGGCCCCGTGGAGCGTGGCCATCTGGTTGATCATCTCCAGGGAATCCTGGCTGATGTAACTCTGGTCCAGGCAGGCCAGGATGCGGCTGATGGGCTGCTCTTCCTTCACCAGGAGCACCGAGCAGTCGGCATCGTTCACCACTTTCTGGGGCGTCGGGGCCGCGCCCCGCCAGATGCACTGCTTCCCCTTGGTGCATCCCAGCACGATCAGGTCGCTCTCCTCTTCCCGGGCCTCCGCCAGGACCTCCTGGGCTTCATTGCCGACCCGGAGGTGCACCTTCACGTCCTTCTTGGACCCCCGGTTCACCAGCAGCTCTTCCCATTGACCCCCCTTCAGGGGCAGCCACTCATACCGCCAGGTTCCCAGGGCATAGGGCGAGCCTTCGCCGCCGGCGCTGGCCAGGAAAGTCTCCCGATATTGGTGCAAGGCCCGGGCCAGGGTATGGTCTTCACCGACTTTGGCCCCGGCTTCGGCAGGGGACACCGCCACCAGGGTCACGTCGGCCCAGGTGTTGGTGGCCAGCCGCACCACTTCATTCAGCGCATAGGCGCTGTAAGGATGTTCGTCTCCGGCGAATAAAATTTTCATGGTCCTTCCCCTTTCCGGCGAAAAGTTCAAGGTTCAAAGTGTGGCATAATATAATGGATGAATGCAGTCACAACAAGCTCTTTTAAGGATGGCGGGTTCGGAGGCCCGCCCCAGCGGTCTTCTCCCTGGCCGGCAGCCGGCGCCTCGGTCAATCCCCCAAGGCTTTCTTGACCGACTGCTTTAATTCGTCGATCTTCACCGGCTTCGGGAAAAAATCGTAAATCCGCTCCCGGATAGCCTCGATGGTGGCATCCAGGGTGGCGTACGCGGTGAGCATGATCACCCGGGTTTCCGGGTGGAGCCGGTTTACTTCTTTCAGGATATCCATGCCGCTGACGTTTTCCATCTTCAGATCGGTGATCACCAGATCGAACGCCTGGGACTTGATCGCCTCCAGGGCCAACTCACTGTCGGTATAAGTCTCCACCTCATAGCCTTCGGCCTGCAAGATTTTTTTCGCCATGTCGCACACAATCTTTTCATCATCAATCACGATAATTCTCTTGGCCATGGTTAATCCCCTTTGTCCTGGCGCTGTGCTGGTATCTTAACAATAAACGTCGTGCCTTTACCCTCTTCACTTTCCACTGAGATTTCCCCATGATGCTGCTGGATGATGCCGTAGCTCACGGACAACCCCAGACCGGTGCCTTTCGTGCTCTTGGTCGTAAAAAAAGGATCAAAAATATTAGGCAGAATCTCTTTGTTGATGCCGATGCCGGTATCCTGCACGCTCACCCAGACCTGGTCGTGCTCCCGGTCCAGGCCCACCTCGATAAACAACTCGCCGCCCTGCTCCATGGCCTGAATGGCGTTGATGAACAGGTTGACTAGCACCTGTTGAATCTGCGGGGCGTCCACGGAGACCGGCGGCAAATCATCGGCGATGGTGAGGTGTTGCTTGACCTTGGAGATTTTCAGTTGGTTGGCCACCAGCCCGAGACTGTGCTTGACGACGTCGCCCAACTGGACGTCGTGCAATTCCTGTTTCTTTTGCCGGGAAAAATCCAGAAGATTTTCCACGATCTTCTTGATCCGCTCACTCTGGGTATAGACGTCTCCCATGTAATTTTTCTTGTCGTCATCGCCCAGAAGATCATACAGACTCAAGTAGGTTTGGGCAATCAGGGAGATATTATTCAAAGGATTCCCCAGCTCGTGGGCCACCCCGGAGATCAGGACCCCCAGCGAGGCCAGCTTCCCCGATTGCAGCAGTTCCTGCTCCCGTTTTTCCAGTTCCCGGGCCATGTCCGAAATCGCCTGCACCGCCACCTGAATTTCGTTGTGGGGCGAAAAGGTCCGGGTGGCCACCTCCCGCAACCGGCCCTCGGACACCATTTTAATCATCCCTTCCATGATGGTGATTTCTTGTATCAGGAAATGGAAAAAATACTGCCAGAGCACCACCTGGATAATAAAAACCACCCCCAGGGAGGCGATCAGCAAGATGATGCTGTAGCTGATGATGTCATTAACCGATTTCCGTTCTCGCCGGAGCAGGGTCGCCGATTGCTCGGTGAGGGTATGGCCCAGCTTCCTAACCTCCCCCTCCTGGGCAGGCGGAATCGCTTTAATCTGAATGGCCCCTTGAATCAGCTCCACATAACGCCGGAGATTATGGAGCAACTCCCCGTAATCCTTGTTGCTCAAGCCCGGCAAACCGGACACCAGGGAAGCCCGGGAGGCCTCCAGCACCCCATAGCGTTTCTGGCCGATGGTCACCAATTCATCGAGGGAACTCAGATCCTTGTAGAGGAAGTAATTCTTTTCGGCCTTGCGCATTTCCAACAGGGAAATATTTAAATCATCGATGATCTCGATGGCCTGTAATTTCGCCAGGGCCGCTTGAAAGGAGACGTAGCCGAAAAAGCAGATCACACAGATGATGATCGCTTGAATGACCGCGGCGATGATAATTCTTTTTCTGATGCTCATCGCGGTGCGAAACAACGCCGTAACCCCTCCGGCTACTCGAACGAACTGAATTTATGGGACTGGATCGACTCCTCCACCCGGGTCTCCACGGCTTCCGGGGCCAGTTCCTTCTCCAGACGGACCATCATCTTCCGCTCCACCCGGTAAGATTTGATCCACAGTTTGATGGCCATGCCGATGCTGAGCACCCCCACCGTCGTAATGATTGCGTCGATGGCCGACCAGGGACCCAGCCCGAACATCCGGGTGAAAAAGGTGCCCAGGGCGATGAAGCCCAGGCCGGTGCGCAGATACGCCAGCTCGGTCCGCTGCTTGGCCAGGAGGGTGCGGAATTGGGCCAGGTTGGTCCGGGATTGGGCCAGGCCGGTCCGGGCGCCGCTCATGCGGGTCCGGATTTCCGCCAGCTTGTTGCGCATCTCGGCCCATTCGGTGCGCGACTGGGACCAATCGGTCCGGGACTTGGCCATCTCGGTCCGCTTCTGGGCCAGATTGGTGCGGCCCTCGGCCAGTTCCGTCCTTTTATGGGCCAAATTTGTCCGGCCTTCCGCCAACTCAGTCCTTTTGCCTGCCAACTGAGTCCGGCCTTCCGCCAGTTCGGTTCTTTTGTTGGCCAGATTTGTCCGGCCTTCCGCCAGGTCCGTGCGCTTGTGGGAGAGGCCGGTGCGTTCCTTGGCCCAGGAGGTCCGGTTTTCCGCGAAATCCGTGCGTTTCTGGGCTAAATTGGTGCGGCCCTCGGCCAACTCGGTCCTTTTATTGGCCAGATCGGTGCGGCCCTCGGCCAATTTGGTCCGGTCCCGGGCCAGTTGGGTGCGGTCCTCGGCCAGATCGGTTCTTTGGTTGGCCAGGTTGGTGCGGCCCTCGGCCAGCTTGGTGCGCTCCTTGGCCAGGAGAGTCCGGCCCTCGGCCAGCTCCGTCCGCCGCTCGGCCAGTTCCACGCGCTTTTGCGCCAAGGCGGAGCGCTCTTCGGCTAATTTCGTCCGGTATTGGGACAGGGCCGTCCGGTCTTGGGCTAGGTGTTCCCGGCGCTCGGCCCATTCCTCCATGGCCTTGATGAGCTCTTCGCCTTGGAGTGAAGAGATGTTTTTATCATTATCGTCAGGCATGTTAAGTCCTTAATTCTCCTTGCCTTTAAATCTTCGTTCCCCAGGCCGGCCGGGGAAACGGCACCATCGCCGTCAATACAGCACCAGCATCAGGGGATTTTTTACCTGGGCCAGCCACTGCAGGCGGATATGGTCTTTTTTCACCGTCCGGTCCAGGGCCACGGCCACCAGGCCGTAATCCTTCAGCATGGCCGGAGCCGGGCCCCCCGCCGACCAGTCCTCCACTGCCTGCAGCGCTACGGTACACCCGGTTTCCTCCATGGCGGCCCGGGCCTTCCGGGCCTCATCCCACAGGGCGTCGCCGGGACCGCCAGAGCCCTCCTGGGGCGGCAGTGCCAGGTGCACCGGCGTGGCGCATCCGGCCCACAGCTTCTCCATGGCCCGCAACCCCGCCCGGGCCCCGGCCAAATCCGGACACACCACCAAAACCTGGTGGATCTTCCGCAACACCCGCAGCCAGATGAACGGGCAGCCGAGCTTCTGGTAGAACTTGGAGTGCAGCCGGCGCTGGATGCTCACCGGGTTAAAGGGGTAGGGCGCCCCTTCCACATATAAATTGAAGGCTTCCTGGCCTGCGATCTTGAGCAGTTCGTATTCCCGGTCCCCATAGATCACCCGCGGCTCTTGCAACAAGGGGCAGGTTTCCTGTTCGGCAGAGAGCACCTCTTCGATCTCCCCCTTGCCCATCTCGACGATCTCTCGTTCCCAGGTATGCCGGACCCACCCCGTGCCCGTGGCCGGCACCTCCGGCGGCGGCGCCTTGACATAGACCGGATAAAGCTCCATGGGTATCAAGTTGCCCAAATCACAGGCATAACGAATGGCCATGCTGGATGCCAGGTCGACTTCAATGGCTACCAGGGTTTTAAGCATGTGCACTTCCCCCTTCATCGGTGCGTGGTCTGGCCGGGTGGCGGGATCAGGCGGGTGCCGCCCCCCGAATCTTGGCGGCCGCCCGGGTCACCACGTCCTGAATTTCGCTTAATTTAAAGGGCTTGGCGATAAAGTCGAACACGCCCTTCTGGAACGACTGCTTGGCGGTTTCCATGGTGGCGAAGCCCGTAATGACGATCACCTCGGTTTGCGGGTGCTGCTTCTTGGCTTCCTCCAAAAACCGCATGCCGTCGATCTCTTTCATCTTGAGATCCGTGATGACGATGTCATAGGCGGTCTGTTGAATCTGATGCATGGCCTCGACGCTTTGGGTGAAGGTGTCCACTTCGAATCCCAACTTTTCCAAAGCCGGCTGCAGGCGTTTGCAGACGATGGGTTCATCGTCCAGCACCAAGATCCTAAGCTTCTGTTCCGTCATGTTCTCCTCCTTCCGAGGGCTGCTCCCGCAACTGGGAGTTTTGGTGAAAAAAGGCCTCCACAAATTCAGGGACATCCTCATCGCTGCGCAGCTGGATGTCCAGTTGGCGGGTAAACCCGACCAGCCGGCCCAGGGCCTGGAGCCGCTGCTCCATGTCTTCCCGGGGGAGATGGAGCACCTTGGCCACCACGAGATCACCTTTGGTATCTACTTTAAAGTTGTATTGCGACAGAATTTTTTCCAGCAGTTGGGCCCGCCGGGAGCGGCGGGTAAGGTCGGTCACGCCGCCCACAAAGCGGAAATAGATGTGGTTGCGGGGCGGATCGGCCTCCATGCGGGCGTCCACCAGGTTAAAATGGTAGCCCAGGCGCAGGTGGAGATTCATGTAAGTGTCACTGATCACTGCCAGGTTGAAGCCGCTGACGGTGGTGGCGCCGGGGGTTTCGGCCCAGGTCTTGGTGAGGCTGGACATCATCCCCTGGAAGTCCACCGGCACGGGTTCGGTGCTCCAGACCCCGGGGCCGGACAGGCCGGCCCACAAGGCCCGCATGGGCCAGGACCGGATGTGCTCCGGCAGGAGCCTGGTCCCCTGGGCCTCGGTCGCGATCCCCCCGCCCAGGTCCAAAACCTTCAGCCCCAGCGGGATGTCGGAGACCAGGGTGAAAATCCGCACCCCCTTAAAACGCTTCACAAACCGGGGCAGGTCCATCAATTCTTCCACGGCCTTTTCGTGGATGAACCGGATGACGTCGTGCACCGATTGGCAGCCCGCGGCGGTAAAATTCTGGTCCTGGGGGTCGATCAGGTGGAGCGGCGCGATGCGGGCCAACATCCTCCGGAGCAGCCGGAATTCCGGGGCGTCCTCGAAGGCCAGGGACTGGACCAGCTCATACTGGAGCAGTTCCTTCACCCGCCCGGCATAGATGGTCCGCTGCTTGGTGTCCACGGTGACCTTCATCCCCGGCGTCAGGATCTCCGAGGCCTGCTCCACCCCCACCAGGGTAGGCACCCGGAATTCCCGGGCGATGGTGGCCAGATGGCCGGCGGCCGAGCCCCGCTCCGCCACGATGGCCGCCGCTTTGGGCACAATGCGGGCCAGCCACGGGGCCGTGTACTTGGTCACCAGGACGGCTTCCTCGGGGAACCGGTCCATGTCCGCATCCGTGGCGACGTGGGCCACGGTGCCGGCCCCCACCCCGGCATGGGCCACCACCCCGGTGTCCTGGATCAGGATGGCATACAGGGCGCAAGTCTCGCAGATATCCTGGGGCAGGGGCGCCGGCGGTTTGGGGAATTGCAAGGCCCGGGATTGCAGCACCCAGCACTGGCCCTCCTGATCCAGGGCCCATTCGATCTCCTGGGGGCGCTTGAAGTAGCGCTCCAGGGTGAGGGCAAAGCGCACCAGGGTGCCGATGTCGGCTTCCGAGAGCGTCTCCCGGCCCTGGTCCTCCGCCGGGACCGGCACTTCCTCTTCCCCGCCGCCGGCCATCTCCCGAAGCTGCTTCTCTTTCCGGGCGATTTCCTGAAACCGGATGGCGTGGGGAAAATCCCGCTCCACCACGTACCGGTCCACGGGGCCTTTGCCTTCCACCACGGTGCGCCCCAGGCCCCAGGCGGCGAACGCCACCAGGCAGTCGCGCTCCTGGCCGCTGACGTCCATGGTATGCACCACCCCGCTGGCCCGCCCGGGAATCATCTCCTGACACAGCACCGCCATGGCCGCCTCCTCCCCCAGCATCCCCATCTTCTGCCGGTAGATGAGGGCCTCGGGGGAATAGAGGCTGGCCAGCACCGTGCGGTAAGCCTTGAGGACCCCCCGGGCCGGCACGTGCAGCAGACTCTCGTGCAGCCCCGCGAAGGACAGTTCCCCGTCTTCACCGTAGGCGCTGCTGCGCACGGCCCAATCCCCGCCGCCTCTCTCCGCCAGACGTTTCACCTCCCCGATAACTTCGTGGGGCACCACCCCCGCCAGGATGCTGTACTGGATCTGGCGGGCGGTCTGGCGTTCGTCGCTTTCCCCCGCCACCCAGGCCTCCAGCAACCCGTGAATCCGCTCCTCCAGGTGGTTGTGCTCCAGGAAGAGCCGGTAGGCCCGGGTGGTGATGATAAACCCCGCCGGCGCCGGCAGGAGCAGGTTCTGGATGGCCACCGCCAGGTGCGCGGCCTTGCCCCCGATGAGCTCCGGGCGGTCCGGAGGGGCCGCGGCCAGGGGGATCACCAGGGGCATCTCCTTGGACAGGAGCAGCCGCCCCCGCAATTCGGCCCCCAGGGGGATGAAGATGCGGTCGATGGTCTGGTACAGGTCCAGGTGCCGGTTGGAGGTGATAAGATTGAGGCCCCCCACCATGCGCAGCAGCAGGGTCTGGATTTCCTCGGTGGTGTCGATCAGGTACTTGCGGTCGAAGATGTATTCCCCACCGGATTTCTCCCCCAGGTCGGCAATGAGTTCCATGACCCCCTGGTGGTCCTGGAGCAGCGCCTGGAAATGGTCAAAAATCTCCGGAAAGGCCACCAGGTCCGGCTGGCGCCGCCTTATCCGCTTCCAGAGATTTTGGAGCCCTGGCCACATGGGGTGTCATCCTCAACCGGCCGAGGTCGTGCGCCTCAGGCCCTCTTCTTTCCCATAGTATGTTTGCCACCCAAAAGGCAATAAAATCTTTGCCCGGCGAGCCTCAATGCCCGCCGCCGCCCTTGAACACGAAGCCCATGGCAAAGCCCACGATGATGGCGATAACCACCGCCACCACCCCGTAAGCGACCCCGTGCTCATAGGCCAGGGTCGCCAGCAGGGCCGGAAAACCCACCATCTGCACCTTGAGCTCGCGGTCAGCGTGGCTTACCACCTTGCCGTCCTGGATCACCGACAGTCTGACCTGATAGGCGCCGGGCCGGGTGTTGGTGGGGATGAGAAAAGTGCCGGTGACCGTGCTTTCCCCCCCGGACGCGGCCCCCACCTTCAGGGCCCCGGGCCGGGAAGCATAGATATGCTCACTTTCCTTGAGTTCCAGAAATTGCTTCAGAAATTCCTGGCGTTCCGTCGGCTCGATGCGGCCGCTGAAGGCGATGCGCTTCTCCAGGGCCCGATAGCCCCAGGTGGCATCCGGCGGCGCCGCGGTGAGCAACGGCGGCGCCGTGCTCATGACCAGGTAGAGGGCGGGGGCGTCGTGGACCGTGATTTCACCCACGTTCATCCACAGCCCGCCCCGGCGCCCCTTGCGCATCAGGTGCTCCTCGGCGCTGGTGCCGATCACCTCCAGGACCGCCTGGGCCCCCCCGGGGATGGCCCCGGTGACCGTCACCGTCTGGCCGTTAAAGAAGGCGCCGATCCGCACCGTGGCCGGAGAGACCTTGAGAGCCGGGGCCGCCGCCTGAGCCGCCAGCCCCCCGGCCAGCCACAACCCCAACGCCAGGACCGCAATCTTCCAGGAAAAAGGTTGGTTAGGTTTCATTTTAGTGCCCACCCTTGTGCGCCAGCAGGAGATGGGGCGGCAGCACCAGGCTCACCAGCATCTGCACCATCACCAGCAAGACGATGGAGGCCAGAAGGATCTTGAGCTGGTCCGCCTTGAGCCGTTTGCTCAGCTTCACCCCGAACTGGGCCCCCACCGTGGAGCCCAGGAGCAGGATGATGGCCAGGACCATGTCCACCGTATGGTTGGAGGCGGACTGCATGATGGTGACGTTGATGCAGGTGAAGAGGATTTGAAAGAGGCTGGTGCCCACCACCACGTGCATGGGCATGCGCAGCATATACACCATCACCGGCACCATGATGAAGCCCCCGCCCACGCCCATGATGGCCGCCAGGATGCCCACGAAGACCCCCAAAATCAGCGGCATCACCGGCGACATGGTGACCCCCGATTTTTCGAAATGCATCTGGTAGGGCAGGGCCTGGACCATGCGGTTGTACAGGGAGACCTTGGCGGGCGCTTCCACCCGCCGGCTCTCCACCGGTTTTTTCCGCAGGCTCTGCAGGCTTTCCATGAACATGTAGGCGCCGATCACGCCCAGCATGACCACGTAGGTGATCTTGATGACGAAGTCGGCATTGCCCATGGCCCGGAGAATCTTGATGAATTGAACCCCCACGGTGCCGCCGATCACCCCGCCGATGATCAGGAGGATCCCCATCTTGAAATCCACGTTCCCCAAGCGGTAGTGCGCAAAGGACCCGGAGGTGGACGCCGCCACAATCTGGTTGGAGTCCGAGGCCGCGGCCACCGTGGACGGGATGCCCACCATGATCAACAGCGGCGTCATCAGGAACCCGCCGCCCACGCCGAACAGCCCGGAGAGAAAACCCACGGCCCCCCCCAGGCCGAAGAGGAGCAAGATATTGATGCTGTTGCCAGCCAGTGGTAGATAAAGGTTCCAGAACATGAGACGTCCTCCCCTCCTTTACGTGGCGTTATAACGCTTTTCCGGTCAACTGCCGCGGCGCCGCGCCCAATTTCCTCAAGGCGAGGCCCGGCCCCGTGCCGCCCGGCCTGCCGCGCCCCGTCCCGGGGCTAATCATTGCATATCCGAATCATTCTTAAGCTTTTTCCCTAACCCCTGACCCCTGCCTCAAAGGTCCGTCAGGCGGCTCACTTTTCCCTGGCCGCGCACCAGGAGAATTTCCCCGCCGATCTGCTGGTGCAGGCTGTTCAAGGCGGCGGCGCACCCTTGGTACCGGTCCCGGCGCCAGTCTTCGGGCCAGCCCAGGATGATGAACTGCAAGGCGCTCTGGGCCCCGGCGAAGGCCATGACCTCATCGCAGAAGCCGCCGGCCGCCAGGAAGATCTCCAGGTTCACCCCCTCTTGCTGGCAGTGCTCCCGCACCTTGCCCAGCCACAGGCTCTGTTCTTCTTTGAGGCCGCTTAAGGAGATGTCGCCGGGGTCGCCGGCGTCCCCGCCCCCCGGCGGCAACACCGCCATGAGCACCAGGGACAGCTCCAGGCGCGCCGCCAACTGCACCGCGTAAGACGCCGCCCGGGAATCCGGCATATCCAGGTCGATGGCCAAGAGCACGCGTTTCTTCATGTCCCCCGGCATAAATGCACTAAGTGGGCCAACCTGAATGTGCTGTAAAAACAATGAGATAGTCAAATGGAGCGGATGGTGGCGTTTCAATTTGAAATGGGCCTGGCGCACAAAAGCCCGAAAAGGCGGGAAATAGCGGGCATAAGCCTTATTTCATTTTGAAACCAGCCGGGTGCAAGCGGTTGCCAGCGGCGAGGACCACGGCCCTCAGCCCGTAGGGCGGGAAAGCGAAGCGCATCCCGCCTTTCTCGTTAATCGAACTCAGCCTCAACTCTTGGACAGCCCGTACTTTTTCATCTTGCGCCACAGGGTGGTCCGGGGCAAAGCCAGGATGCGGGCGCTCTGCCCCACCTGGTGATTGGTGTACTCCAGCACCTTCTGGATATACTCCCGCTCCTGCTCCTCCAGGGTTTGCCAGCGGCCGTTGGCGGTGGGGGCGAAATCCTGGAGGTCCGGCGGCAGGTCCGCCAGGGTCAGCTTGTCCCTTTCCGCCAGGGCCACGGCCCGCTCGATGATATTCTGCAGTTCCCGGACGTTGCCCGGGTAGGTATAGGACCGGAGCACCGCCAGGGCGGCTTTGTCCAGGCCCACGATGCGCTTGGCGAACCTGTGGCTGAACAGGTTCAGGAAATACTGGATCAGCAGGGGGATGTCTTCCAGGCGTTCCATGAGGCTGGGCACGGTGATCTGCACCACGTTCAGGCGAAAAAAGAGGTCCTCCCGGAAGCGGCCCTTGGTCACCGCCTGTTTCAGGTCTTTGTTGGTGGCCGCAATGAACCTGAGGTCCAACTGAATGGGCCGGTTGCCGCCCACCCGGGTGATCTGGTTCTCCTGGATGACCCGGAGCAGTTTGCCTTGCATGGATAGCGGCATATCCCCGATTTCGTCCATGAACACCGTGCCCCGGTGGGCCGTCTCCAGGATGCCGATCTTGGTGGCGATGGCCCCGGTGAAGGCCCCCCGCTCATAACCGAACAGTTCGCTGGCGATGAGCTCCTCGGTAAACCCGCCGCAGTTGAAGGCCACAAACGGCTTGGCGCTCCGGGCGCTCTCCTGGTGGATGCGCCGGGCCACCAGTTCCTTGCCGGTGCCGCTCTCCCCTTGGACGATGACGTGGCAGTCCAGGGGGGCGACCTTCCGGATGATGTGAAACACCTCCTTCATCTTGGGGCTGACCCCAATCATCTCGCCCCAGCCGTCCAGGGGTTCCAGCCGGGCCTTGAGCTGGCGGTTCTCGGTGACCAGGCGCTGGTGCTCCAGGGCCCGGCGGGTCAGGTTGCGGATTTCCTCCAGCTTCAGGGGCTTGGCCACATAGTGAAAGGCCCCCTGCTTGATGGCCCCGATGGCCGCATCGATGGAGGCATGGCCGGTGATCAGGATGACCGCGGTCTCGGGCAGCCGGGATTTGACCTGCTGCAACACTTCCATGCCGTTGAGCCCCGGCAGCACCACGTCCAAAAAGACCAGGGCGAAATCACCCAGGTCCAGGTCCCGAAGAAACTCCTCTCCCGAACCATAGGTCTTGACGCTGTGGCCGTCTTTCTCCAGGGCCGTCTGGAGCCTCTTCTGGACGATTACTTCATCATCCACTACGGCAATGTTCATAGCACTCCTACTCCGATCCTTCCCGGCTCAGCCTTCCTTGTGGAGGGGCAGCGTCACGGTGAAGGTGGCGCCCTCGCCTTTCCGGCTCTGGACCTCGATATGGCCGCCGTGTTTCTCCACAATGCCGTACGTCACCGACAGGCCCAACCCGGTGCCCCGCCCCACCTGCTTGGTGGTGTAAAAGGGATCAAAGATTTGCGGGAGATTCGCCGGGTCGATGCCCACCCCCGTGTCGCTCACGTCGATGATCATCCACTCCCCGTCCGGGGCCGGATGGGCCCTGATTTTGAGCGTGCCCCCGTCCAGCATGGCCTGGATGGCATTGATGAACAGGTTGAGAAAGACCTGTTGCAGACTTTTCTTTTCCCCGTGGATGGGCGGCAGGTCCCCGGGAATGTCTTGTTCCACGTGGATGCCGGAGAGCGTCAATTGGTTGCGCACCAGCTTCAAGGTGTCCTGGACGACCGTGCCGATGGCCAGCGCCTCGAATTCCGGGCGCTCGGCCCGGGAGAAATCCAGGAGGCCCTTGACGATCTCCGAGGCTCGGTCGGACTGCACCAGAATATCCTGGATCAGCCCCAGGGACTCGTCCGGCGCCATGGTCCGAAAATCCTCTTTCAAGACCTCCGCGGTCAGCACGATATTGTTGATGGGGTTGTTTAACTCATGGGCGATCCCCGAGGTCAGGGTGCCCACCGCGGCAATCTTCCGGGATTGCACCAGTTGCTCCTGGTGCACCTCCAGCTCATGAATCATGCGGTTGAAGGCCCGGAACAGGGCAAAAAATTCCTCCGAGGAACTCTTGGGCTCGGGCAGCGGCGTGAAATCCCCATGGGCGATCTTGTCCATGGCATGCTGCATCTGCAACAGGGGCTGCACCAGCATGCGGGAGAGGTAAAAGGCCACTACAATCCCCAGGGCCAGAAACACCACCACGGAAATGATGAAGAGGATCATGGCCCGCTGAAACAAACGATCGATCTGCAGACGCTCGTCCTTTTCCCATTTCTCCGTGACGTTGAGCAGCTCTTGCCCCTGGTGGCGCAAGGCGTCTTCCAGGGGGACGAACTTCTGGTTGCCCACCACCGTGCCTTGGGGAGTCGCCTTGGCCTTGATCTGAGACAAAATTTCCTCGTAGCGGGCCAGACTGCGGGAAAAATCCGGTTGCTTCAGGTGCGATTTCAACCGCAGAATCTCCGCTTCATGTCCCTGATAAATATCCCCGGCGTGGGCCAAATAAGTCTCGGCTTCATTGAGACTGGCCACCTGGTGGTAGAGGAAGAAATTTTTTTCCACCCGGCGCAATTCCAAAACCGTTTGAAACAGGTCGTCGGTGAGCTCCAGGAGGCGCAGCCGATGACCGATTTCCCGGTGCACCTGGAAGCTGAAGATCGAGAAAATCAGCACTGACAGCAAACTGAACAGGAAAGCCAGGATGATCTTGCGGCGAATCTTGAAAGTGGCTTTTTCCATAACGAGGCTGGGAAGGGCGAATTGAGAACCTTTTCACATTCTCAAATCATAACAAGAACGGGCTAAGGTTAAAAGTAAAGAATTTCACTTGCATTGGCCGGGAGCAAAAAAAAGGGGCGGGTTCTTCCCGCCCCAGGCCGGCACGCGCCCCTTCCCCCCCGCCAATCCCCTAACTGCCGTTTTGGCGGGTTTCCTGCAATTTTTCCAGGGCCCGCTGCAGGTTGGTTTTGGCTTCCTGGTAGAAGGTGGGCC
>CAYNMI010000027.1:0-15861 GCA_964398095.1 uncultured Desulfobacca sp. | reverse complement strand
CTGGCCCTCCTGCCCCTGGCCCTGGGGATCGGCCAGGGCGCGGCCATGCAACAACCCCTGGCCATCGCCATCATCTCGGGGCTGGGCATCCAATTACCCCTGGTATTGGTGGTGCTGCCCGTTTTGTTGGCAACCTTGAGCAGACGGACATCGCCATAATAGCAGCCCAGCAGCGCGGGGGAGTTGCACCCCCACGCCCTCCTGCCGATAACGGCATCATTTTGGAACATTTTAACCCCATGATGGGTTGATCCAGGTTCATTCTGTTCCCATGAACCGATCCTCTCCATGAAAAAGTCTCTGTCCCTGGCGACTCCCGGTTGGTATAATATTTGATTAGACTAATTCTTAAGAATACCCTGGCCAAGTAATAAAATGCTGACGCCGATCAAATCTTTTTTGGAATATTGCCAGCGGGTGTGGGGGTTGGAACCGCCGCAAGGGGGTAATCTCCAGGTGGAGGTGACCAGCCGCTGTAACCTGCCGGGCTGCCTCATGTGTCCCCGCACCGCGTGGCCGGATAGATGGCTGGATCAGGATTTGACCTGGGAAACCTTTGAGGCCCTCA
Source organism: uncultured Desulfobacca sp. (assembly GCA_964398095.1). Taxonomy (GTDB): domain Bacteria; phylum Desulfobacterota; class Desulfobaccia; order Desulfobaccales; family 0-14-0-80-60-11; genus 0-14-0-80-60-11. Next base: position 15,293 of record CAYNMI010000027.1, on the reverse strand, counting down.
AGCCATCCCTGAAGTTCTTCTCCCACGTCCATCTCGGCGGCTGGGGGGAGCCGCTGCTGCATCCCCGGCTTTGGGATATGGCCCGAGCCCTGCGGGCCCAGGGGTTGAAAGTCAGTCTCGCCACCAATGGCGCCGGCTTGGATGAGGAAGCCCGGATGCAGGTTTTGGAGCATCTGGATATGGTGGCCATCTCTTTAGATGGCGCCCGGGCCGAAACTTATGAGAAACTGCGTCCCGGAGCCGACTTTCACCGGGTAACGGAAAATATTGCGGCCCTCTGCGCCCGCAAGCGGTCCCGGGGCTTGACGCGGCCGGAAGTGGTGCTGCGGTTCTTAAAGATGCGGCCAAACCTGGCGGAATTGCCGGGATTTCTCAGATTGGCCGCTGCCCTTGGGGTCGACCGGGTTAACGCCCCTAACCTGGATTTTATTCCCGTCCTCCAAATGGAGCCTTTGAGTCCCTTGGCGCCCGGTCCCCCGGAAGCCAACACCAAGGCCATTCAGCAGCAAGCCGCGGCCGAGGCCGAGTTTTTAAAAATGCCCTTCCGGAACTTCAGCCTCTCCCCCAATTTTAATCTGAGAGTCTGCGCTGCCAACCCCCTGCGCAATGCCTTTGTGACCGCAACCGGGGAGGCCGCCCCCTGCGTTTACCTGGGACTTCCCCTGGCGGGGCCTTTCACGCGCCGGTACTTTAACCGGGTTTACGAGACGGACAATTACTCTTATGGGAATATCCGGCGGCACGGCTTCGGGAAACTCTCCCGGCAGCCGGCCTATCTTAACTTTATTGATTATTTTAAGGGACCTACAGAGATATTTGCTCTCTTACAGCCCGTTAGAGATGCCGACCGGGCGCCGTTCGAACTGCCGGCCGGCAGACCGGCTGACGATTTTCCCGGCGGCTGGCCGCCTGCCTGTCAGGGGTGCCTCAAAAGCCTGGGCTTTTAAGTAGTGGTGGCTGAATTCCCGCCTGGCATTTGCAGATGGCAACCGCTGACCGGGATGATGGGTACATCTTGCACCCATCAAGCAATTTCAGGGGGCCAAAATAGTCCCCGGGCGGAACTGGAACCGCGCAATTAATCGTGGCGAACCGGGGAAGCCGGTTGTATCCTTATGTTTTAAACCATGGGGCGTTTAGCTGGCACGGTGCTTGCTTTAATAGAGATGGTTGCTGAACTTCCTATAACGAGAATCGCCGGTGGAAATTCGAGGCCAGGGGAGGCTGTCTTTGGTTATTCAGGTTTCCCCGACGACCTGGCAGGGACGTCTGAAGCCGGTTAGGTGAGATACATAAACCAAGGAGTGCAATTAATGAGCATGATTGCCGTAACGAGTGAAGGACCCTCATTGGACGATCAGGTGGATCCCCGTTTTGGCCGGGCCGCGGGTTTCGTGGTGGTGGACCTGGAAACCATGGAGACCCGGTATATTGATAATGGCCAATCCCAGGTGATGGCGCAGGGGGCCGGCATCCAGGCCGCGGCGCTGGTCGCCCGGGCCGGCGTCAGTTGTCTGCTTACGGGCTACGTCGGCCCCAAGGCCTTTCAGGCCCTGGCCGCCGCGGGCATCCAGGTGGGTCAGAACCTCGAAGGGTTGAGCGTGCGCCAGGCCGTGGAGCGCTTCAAAACCGGCCAGGTAGAGATGGCGCAAACCGCCAACCAGGCGGGACGATGATCGTTGCGGTGGCGAGTGGCAAGGGCGGCACGGGCAAGACCACGGTGGCGGCCTCCCTGGCCGCGGTCTGGGACGGACCGGTGTTGGGCGTGGACCTGGATGTGGAAGAGCCCAACCTGCACCTCTTTCTCCAGCCTGGCATCACCGGGCGGGAAACGGCCCATATGACGGTGCCGAGCGTAGACGAGGCCAAGTGCACTTACTGCGGGGCCTGTGCCGATCTCTGCCAGTTTGCGGCGCTGAGCGTCATGGGCCAGGTGATCCTGACCTTCCCGGAGATGTGTCACGGCTGTGGCGGCTGCCTGGCAGTATGTCCCGAAAAGGCGATTTCCCCCGGCCAGCGGGAGCTCGGCGAAATCAGTTGGGGGCGAGCCGGGGGCGTGGGTTTTCTGGCCGGCCGGCTGCGCGTCGGCGAGGCCATGAGCCCGCCCCTCATGCGCCGGGTGAAGGCCAGGCTGGCTCAGATGGTGGCTACGGCCGGGGGGGATGCCATCATCGACGCCCCGCCGGGGGTGAGCTGCCCGGCGGTCAATGCCGTGATGGACAGCGACCTGATTCTCCTGGTCACCGAACCCACTCCCTTTGGCGTCTATGACTTTCAGTTGGCCTGGGAGGCCTTCACCCCCCTGGGGAAACCCCTGGGAGCGGTGATCAATCGGGCCGGACTGGGCAATGATGCCATTTACCGGTTCTGCCGGGAGAAGGGGCTGCCGATTCTGGCCGAGATCCCTTACGACCGGGCCATTGCCGAGGCCTATGCCCGGGGCCGGATCATCGCAGAAATTTCCCCCGGGCTCCGGGAGACCTTTATCTCCCTCAGGGATAAGCTGCGCGACCTGGTGAAAGCCAGCCAGTTCCCGGAGGCCGCCCATGCGTGAGATTATTGTCATCAGCGGCAAGGGCGGCACGGGTAAAACCTCCCTGACCGGGGCCTTCGCCCATCTGGCCCGTAATAAGATCATCTGCGATCTGGATGTGGACGCCCCGGACCTGCATCTGCTGCTGCAGCCGCAGCGGGAACACGAGGAGGAGTTTTACTCGGGGCATGAGGCGGTAATCGACGGCGAGATCTGTGATGGCTGCGGTCTGTGTGCCACCATGTGCGAGTTTGGGGCGATCCGGCAGAATGGCGCAGGTTTTACGGTGGACCCGGTGCGCTGCGAGGGCTGCAAGGTCTGCGTGGCCTTCTGTCCGGTGGCGGCCATCCGCTTTCCCGAGAGACACTGCGGCCAATGGTACGTATCCGCCACCCGGTTCGGCCCCCTGGTCCATGCCCAGCTCTTTCCGGGGGCGGAGAACTCGGGCAGGCTGGTGATGGTCCTGAAGCAACAGGCCCGGGAACTGGCCAAGGCCCGGGGCGCGGACCTGGTGCTCTGCGACGGGGCGCCGGGCATCGGCTGCCCGGTGATCAGCTCGCTGTCCGGCGCCCACCTGGCCGTGGCCGTCACGGAGCCCACGCCCTCAGGGCGGCACGACCTGGAGCGGGTTGCGGCGCTGTGCGGGCACTTTCAGACGGCCCTGGCCGTCATCATTAACAAGCATGACCTCAATCCGGAGGAGAGCGACCGGATTGCCGCTTTTTGCCGTGAAGGGAGCTACCCGTTGCTGGCGCGACTGCCCCATGATCCACTGGTTACCAGGGCCATGGTCCAGGGTTTGGTGGTGACCGAACTGCCGGCCTCGGATTTTAGCCGGGAATTGGGGCAGGCCTGGAGCCGGGTCGAGGCGCTGGCCGGGCTAAAGGTTGTCTAGAGCCTATTTCAAAACCTCCTTTTGCGCCAATTTGTCATTCTGAGCGAAGCGAAGAATCTAGTCTTTCCAATAACCTAGACCCTTCGCTGACGCTCAGGGTGACACAATAACCCAGTTTTGAAATAGCTTGTAGGGAAGCATGAAACTATGAGCCTCGCAAAGAGTTGCGCCAACGGTCTAAACGGCTGAGACAAGAAAAGGATGAGTTATGCACGGGGAAACCTGTTCCCATAAAGGTCATCATCACCGGGGAAAATCTTCGGAGAGCCTTTTTAATAAAGAGGTTATCTTAAAAGAACTGGATATGGTTCCGGGTCAAACCATACTTGATGCCGGTTGTGGCAACGGCTATATGTCAAAAGAGTTTTCCCGATTAGTAAAAGGCAGTGGGAAGGTTTATGCCCTTGATCCGGATACAAGTGCAATAGAAATTCTGGAACAAGAATCAAAAGGCACTAATATTATACCGATATTAGGGGACATAACGAAAACCACCGCACTGGAAAGTTCGTCGATTGACTTAATTTATGTTTCAACCGTTTTACATGGATTTTCACGGAGCGAGGTAGGTGGTTTTCAAGAAGAAGTCAAGCGCTTACTGAAACCCCATGGCATTTTGGCGATAGTTGAAATAAAAAAAGAACCCACTCCTTTCGGCCCTCCGTTGGATATCAGGTTTTCTCCTCAGGAGTTAAAAGAGATGATTCCTCTGGTCCCTCTAAAGACGGTTGAAATAGGACAATTTTTCTATATGCAAACTTTCGAGAAGCAAGAATAAAAGGAGAACACTATGAACAGTACGATTGTTGCGATTCCCTCATCCCATCCCGGCGGACTCGATGCCCCCCTGGGGGCCCATTTCGGCCATTGTGACCTGTACACCCTGGTGAAAATCGCCGAAGGCAAAGTGCTGGAGGTCGCCACCCTGCCCAACGTGCCCCACGAGCAGGGCGGCTGTATGGCCCCGGTCAATCATCTGGCCCAAAACGGCGTGCAGATCCTGATTGCCGGCGGCATGGGCATGCGGCCGCTCATGGGCTTCAATCAGGTGGGAATCGAGGTCCTTTACGGGAACGGCGCCCAAACCGTGAGGCAGGCGGTGGAGGGTCTCTTGAGCGGCACCTTGCCGCGGTTTACCACCGATTTCACCTGCGGCGGCGGTGGGGGCGGGGCTCCCCAGATGGGCAAGTTCTAATCTTCCGGAAAGGAGAAATCGAGTGTCTGACGGCGACTTTCCGGTGCCAGGCGAAGTCGGGGAGCAATTCCTCCGCCTGGCACGATTTCCCCAAAACCTGGGCTTGCTTGAGCATCCGAACGGCAAGGGCGCGGCGGTGGGAAAATGCGGCGATGCCATTGAAGTCTCGCTGCGGATCGACATGGGAACCATCGCGGATATCAAAGTGCTTCCCCACGGGTGCCTCTATACCCTGGTCTGTGCCAGCGCCATGAGCGAGCTGGCCAAGGGACGGGATTTGGAGCAGGCCCTGGAACTGGAGCCCCAGGATGTGGCGGAGGCCCTGGGCGGCCTGCCGGAAGACCACCTGCACTGCGCCCGCCTGGCGGTCAATACCCTGGGCGAAGCCATTGCTGATTACTACCGGAGAGTTTCCCTTTCAGGGGCAAGCGATCCGGCCTGACCAACCTAAGCCGCGGAGCTCGAAAGCCCGTTCAGAGCTGCGCGAGTTGCGTTCCATACGAGGTGATGCATGTGGCGCATCGTGCTTGCGACCCCTCGCCCGGCAGCCTTACAGGCCTTCACCGCCGGGCTGGCGTCCGGCCCGGAGGTGGACCTTAAGCAGGTAAGCTCCGGAGCCGAAGCCCTGGAAGCGGTGCGGACCTCCGCGCCTCACCTGGTGATCATTGACGCTGATCTCCCGGACACCACCCCCCTGGACCTCGTCCAGAAGCTGCTCCTGGTCAATGCCATGGTGAATACTGCGGTGGTCAGCCCGCTGGCCGAGGCGGAGTTCCACGAAGCCAGTGAAGGCTTAGGCGTTCTGGGGCGCCTGCCCAACGAGCCCGGGGAGCGCGATGCCGCCGACCTGCTGGCCAAACTGCGGAAGGTGCTGGGCGTTGGATGATGGCAATCTGGGTGAATCGGGGGTCTTGAAATGGCTTCTCAGGCCGGAAGCCGGGATGTCCCACGCGGAAAGAGCTTGCAATCTTGTATCATAATACTTATAATTTAAATTAAATAACTGAACAGCATCTTGTCGGCCTTATCTGTCTTTTTGACCACTTTTCTGGCAACTGCTCAACGCGTAGCTCATGTGTGAGAGGCCAAAAGCCGTCCTGCAGACGCGGAAAAAGGTTGTCTCCTGCGGAAACTGCCACTTCCTTAATTCAACCGGTTTAGTCGCCTTCGGACCCGTGCGATAACAGACCAACTCTTACTACCCGGACCTTAGAACTACTTGGCTTTTTGGCCGACCCGGCCATCCACGACAGGGCTTTTCCCTATCCACGTGTCCCCAGGGATGAGGGCGAAGGTGGGGAAAAGAGCCCAATGGGGTTTCTTCCTTCTTTGGCTTCGTTAAACAGGAGGTTTAACAGCCATGGCAGAGGGTGGTTCTTCCGGTAGTATTGCCGAAACCTCCGTCACCGAGGTCCCGGGGGACCTGCGCCGGTGGCGCCTGATCAAGGGGGACCCCGAGGTATTCGGGTTCTGGCTCCGGGACCGCTTCTACCCGGTGGCCCGGAGGCAGCATCTCGGCCTGGGCTTCCAGGAAGGCCTTCTGGGCGCCGCTTATGCCGCCACCTGGTGGGACCGCTCCGACTGGCTGGAACCTCTCCCAAAGCATTTATCCGACTTTTTCCGTCATAAACCGGACCGCAGCCAGTTCTATCTGGTCACCCGGAACCGGCCCGGGGATGAGCCGGGACCGGCGGTGCCGTTGTTCACCCTGGCCAAAACCGACGCCGGTCAGGCGGTGGTCCTGGAACTCAACCCGGATTTTGCCGACCGGCAAGAGATTTATCGCGCCCTGGCCTTGTATGGTCTGGTCCAGGCCAACACCCCTTACAGCCGCCACCGCTACGATGCTTATGGCGATTTCATGCGCCTGGGGGCCTTCTCCCTGGTGGACCGCCACAACACCGAATTGTCCTCTAAACACCTGGGCCAACGCCTCTATTTTGCGGAGGAGGGCTGCACCCACTGCCTCCAGTGCGCGGTTTCGTGCAGCGAAATGCGGGTGGCTCTGACCTCTGAGGGGCTCAAGGTGCTGGGGCCGGCGGAAAATTATTGCACCGTCTGCCGCCTCTGCCTGGAGCATTGCCCGCAACTGGCGGAAGTGCGTAAAGAGGGCCTGCCCCCGGACCAAAGGGCCTCTCCGGCGGCCCACTTCACCGGGGGAGAAGCCGTGTTTCTGACCCGGGAGGCGGCCCTGGAGGCCCAGGCTTTTTTTCAGGGCCTGGCCGATGGACCGGAGAATGGGGACGATTGGCGGATTTTTCCGGTTTATCAGGGAACTTCCTGGGATGAGGCCGAGACCGGGGTCCGGGAAATCCGGCAGTACGCCCTGGAGGATCGCCGGCCGGAAAGCTCTTACAAGCCCCTGCTGATCACCGCTTATCTGCCGGGGCCCGGCAGCCGCGCCTCGCCGGGGATGATCCTGCGGCTGCTTACCCGGGTGGCGGTCTTCCTGACCACGCCCGGGGGAGAGATCGAGGCCGAATTGGTCCGGGGCCTGGACTCCCTTGGGGTCCTCTACCAGGGGGTGGTGAATCGGGACAAATTCGGCAGCGCCGGTGATATGCCCCTGGCCCCGAAACTCCATCGCCTCAACCGCCTGGCCCGGGACCCGAACCTGGCGGCCCTGGTCCACGCCCGGCAGGTTGATGTGGTCTTGGCCCCCTTGCAGGAGGACCTGCCGGCCCCGGTGGCGGCGTATTTTCTAAAAGCCACTGGGAATCTGGCCCACCTGCTGGCGCCCCAGCTCTTGCAGGCCTTTACCTTCAGTCACGAACCCTTGCTCAACGAACTCCGGGAACTCTGCCTGGAGATTTTTCCCCGCTATCCGGAACTCCTGGCGGCCGAGGCGGCCCGGGCCCGCACTTACCTGGCCGATTTGCCCCGCTACGGCGCGGCAATCCACGCCCGCTATCGCACCTGGTCCATCGCCCCGGGCCACAGCGCCTGCCCCACCTGCGCCGAACTGCAAACCCTGGCGGTGCCGCTCTACATGGCCATGCTGCTCTCCCTGGCCCGGGGGCAGGTCCCCCAGGTGACCTTCACCTGCGAAACCGGCTGCATGAGCGAAACCCTCAATAAAGTCAATGAAGTGGCCCAAAAGGTGAAGGGAGGCCGCACCGTGTTCGGCGGGGGCTTCGCCTTCGGGGAAGCCGCGGCCCTGTCCGAGGAATGGGCCATGGCCCGGGGCGCCTTGCCCCGCAGCCGGCGCTACGTGGTGAGCCAGAGCGGCGACGGCGGTTCGGTGATCGGGCTGCCGGCCTGGCTCAACGCCCTGCGGCAGCGGGCCTTTCTCATCAAGGATCGGGAGGCTCAGGTCCTCCATTTCATCAATGTCACCGATACCCAGGTCTATTCCAACACCGGCGGCGAGAGCTCCGCCACTTCCATGCTGGGCATGAGCACCCTCACCACCCCCCTGGGGCGCTTTCTGGTGGGCAACCAGCGGATTCAATGGCAGCTCATCAATCTGGCGGCGGAATTCCCCGGGGTCCTGGTGGGCAGCGGCCATTCGGCCCATAAGGACCTGATGCAGGCATTCTGGGCGGAAGCCGACCGCCTGGGACGCTCCGCCATCCGTTGGGACGTCACCCCCTGTCCGGAAACGGGCAAATTCTTCGGGGACGACCCGGACCGCCTGGCCCGGATTATGGCCTACGCCGGCTTCCTCCCGGAGGTCGTGTTTGTGGGCCGCCTGCGCCAGCGGGTGGCTCCTATCAATCCCAGGGACCGTCATAAGAACTGGCGGGACTGGACCTCGGAGCCCCAGCCCATCTATTCCTGGCTTTCCCAAGACCCCCGGTATCGGCCCCTGATCCGCCGGGACCCGGTCACCGGCGGCTGGGAGCCTATTAACCCCGCAGTCAGGGCCATCATCGCCCAACTGGAATGTTTCCGGGATCGCCTCAATCGCCAGATCGACCTGGAAAACCGCCTGGTCCGGGAGGCCGAGGAATATACCGGGGAATTTTTCCGGCATCTCCAGGCGGCATGGCAGGAACACCGCTACGTCCCGGAAGAGTTTCCCTATCATTTCCTGTTCAATGACCGGGGGGAGCTCAAGCCGGAGTTCGGCCCGGCCTTGCAGCGGGATTTTCTGGAGGCGGTCCTGGGCCTGGATCACGTGATGAAGTATGTGGCGGCCCGGGACGAACAATGGGCCGCGGCGGCCCGGACCCCGGAAAGCGCCGGGGCCGCCGGCGCAGAAGCCGGGCCGGACGTAAGCGCCTTGCTGCCCCCGCCCGAGCCCCTGCCGGCCATCGGGCCGGCGGATGGTAAATACGAATCCATTGCCGCGGCCCGGCAGGCGGAGTTTTATCGCCTGCTGGACCGTCTTCTGGATGAACGGGCCCTGGCCAAACAGGCCCAGATTTCCCAGTACATTTTGAAAAAGGAGCTGGCCCGGGATTTCCAGGCCCAGGGCGGCATTTTTACATTGGCCCCGGGAACCGCAACGGGATTGGCGCCGGCCCGGCAGGAGTTTCGCGCCAGCATCGCCGGGTTGGGTGAATTTGCCCTGGGCGTGGCCTCCCTGGCCGGGGAACGGGGCATCGCGGTTAACCGCCTGTTCTCCCAGTATTTCACCGGCAAAGGGGCCTGGGCCGGCATGGCCTGGCAGTTCGGCTCCTCCAAGCGCGGCACTCCGGTTTTTTCCGCGACCTTTATCTCCCACCGGCCCATTCAGCGCAAGGACGCTTTGCTGCGCCTGCCCTTTTACGTCCTCACGGTCACCAATTACGGCGACCTCAAGTTTCAGCCGGATGTGTTTTATGACCACCTCCATCCCCAGGGCTATCTCATTATCAATACACCCCGGCCCCCGGCGGCCATTCATCAGGAATTGCTGGCCCGCTATGACGAGCACACCCGCCAGGCGGTGGCCCGGGCCCAGGCGGCGCCGCCGGGCGAAGCCCGGGAAGCCGTGAGCCAGTGGTTGTTTGAGGTTTCTTATAGCGCCCTCAACTTGGAGCAACAGGACCGGGTTGCCAAGGTTTTGGCCCTGGCTCAGGCCCGGGTGATCACCACGGACCTGGACGGCATTATGGCCCAGGTGGCCGGGTCCACCCGGGTGGTGTCCAACCTGGTGGCGGTGGCCCCCATGATGCGGGCCCTGGAAATTTTGGGGCTGCCGGTGAACTTCGAGGCCGATTTGCCGGCGTTGACCGCGGGCTTTCCCGGCGCGGTGAAGAAAAACCGGAAACTCACGGAGCAATACCTGGAGGCCATACGCCAGGCCTATCAAGAATCCCAGGGCTTTCCCGGCGTCCCCGCCCGGGTTGCCCCGCAGCCCCAAGGGCCGGCCGCCGACCCCGGCGACTATTACCTGGAGATGGGCGGGACCCTGGCGGGTATGGTCCTGAGCCAACTGGCCACCCGGGAAAATCCTCTGTTTTATATCGGGTTCCCCATCACGCCCGCGGGCAACCCGTTCTATGCCATGGCCCAGGCCCATGCCAACGGGCACCCTTACATCATGGTGGACGAGAACAATCCCTCGGAGAAGGTGGCCGCGGAAAAACTCCTGGGGGTGGCCCGCACCGGCGGGGCGCTGCCGGTGACCTTCACCGCCTCCCAGGGTTGGCGGCTCTTTGCCGAAATCATGCCCCAAATGGTGGGGGCCCGCCTGGAGGGCCTCTTCCTCCTGGCCCGTCGGGCCCTGGCGGCTCCGGCCCTGAACATCGAGGAGAGCCATACCGATTTCATGACCTTCCGGGATGACGGGGCCATCATGCTCTCGGTCAAGGACATCCAGGAATTTGTCCCGTGCCTCTATCTGGCCCGGCTGCTCACCCATTTTGCCCGCCTGCCGGTGGTGGCCTCCCTGGGCGGCATCACCGATACCCACAAAATCAGCCTGGTGCAGGTGCCTCCGGATCGCCAGGTGCAGGCCTGGCTAAATCGCGCCCTGGCGGAGGTGGATTTCCTGGAAGATAAGCTCCTGAACCGGCAGGGCGAGGTGATCATCCACGGCCCCAGCGCCACCGGGGAAGTCTATCAGGAGACCCAATCGGAAGTGGAGAAGGCCCATGCCCTGGCGCTCCGGGTCTTCCCCTATGCGGCCCGGCGGGTGGAGGAGTTGACCGGCTATCGCTTCCGGGAACTGGAAGTCACGGCCACCGCCGCGGCGGAACCCCTCACCAGCGCCCTGGTCCTCACCGGCTCTTTCTACCCCAATGCCGCAGAGGCCGTGCAGGAACTGGCCCGGGAAGGCTGGCGGGAGCTGGGGGCCGTGTCCGTCCGGCTGGTTAATCCGTTTCCGGAAGAGGCCCTGGCGGAGGTCCTGGCCGGGGCCCGGCTGGTCACGGTCATGGACCGCTCCAGCAGTTTCGGCAGCGTGCCGCCCCTGGCCAGCCGGGTGATTACGGCCCTGGCCCGGCAGCACAAAGGCACGCCGCCCCTCTTCCGCCTCCTGGTGGGGGGCCTGGGAGGGCGGGAGATCACCGTGCCGGAATTGCAGGAGGTCCTCAAATTCGGGCATCTGTTCCTGACGCCCCGGCCGCAGGTGAAGCCGGGGCTCAGGCAGCGCCTCATGGAGGGCGACGCGCTGCTCCAGGGATTGCTGGCGGAACGGGCGGCCCTGGAGGCCAGGAGCCTGAAGCGGCATACCCGGCTCCCGGCCGCGGCCTGGGACGACCCCCAGACTCAGAGCCGGACCGCGGACGACCAGGAAAGTCTGGCCCAGGCGCTCATCCGGGGAGATTACCTCGCCGCCCTGGCCAATTACGGCGCCGTGGAGTTCATCAACCCCAAGGAGGTCTGGGAGGAGACCAGGCTCATCAAGAAGTTGATTGTCCGCCTGGAGATGCTCCTGGCCCGGGAACTCATCCACCAGGGACAGGCGGACTGGCGAGCCGCGGTGACCCTCCTGGAATACGGGGTGCACCCGGGGGATTTTGAGCTGGCAGGGCGGGCCCTGGAGGCCCTGATGAAAGCCGCGCCGGCGCCTACCGCCTGGGCCCTTTACCGGCTGGGCGAGGGTTACGGGCCCAAATTCTCGCCCTTCGGGCTGACCCTGGCGGAACCGGCGGCCCCGGCCCCGGCGCCCCTCCTGGCGCCTGAGCCTTCGGAAATTGGGCCGCCGGAGTTGCCCGCGGCCCCGGCCCGGCCAGACGTGCCCTTTTCTCTCGGGGAAGCGGCCCGCCTGGAGAGCGTTATTCGAGACCTGGTGGCGGAAAGCGCCCATCGGGAGACCCTGCGCAACCCCGGCGACCTGGAGCGGGAGGCCCTGGACCGCCTGGCCCGGGACCCGGCGTCCCAGCTTTCGGAGTGGCCCGATGAGGCCGGACGCCTGGCTTATCAGGAGATTTACACCGGCATCATCGACCGGACCCTGGCCGAGGAAATCCTGGGGCAACACTACGCCCCGGAACTCAAGGAAATCTTTGCGGGCGAGGGGCTGCAGGCCCTGGAACTGATAATCCAGGCTACGGTGGCGTATTACGCCCGCGGCCCGGGCGACCGCGCCCCGGACCGGGAGGAAATTCCGCGGCACGCGGCTTTGGAAGTGGAACGTTACCTCCGGGAAGACGTCTACCCCCGCCACCGCCGGACGCCGGGGTTTTACCATGATTTTTACCGGGCCTGGGTGGCCCCGGACCTCAAACAGGCCATAGCCCGGGAAGTGGCGGCCATGGCCGGCCCTTAAGCAGGTTTGGAGGAAGTTTTGGCAGCGCATCCCAGAAGCGAAGTTTCCGGAACGGTGGGGCCTGGTCCCTGGGAAGACCTGCGCCCCCGGGTTTATAAGGCCGTGGGGGCCGCGGCGCGAGGGCCGGAGACCGCCGCCGCCCGCCGGGAACTGCTCGGAGGCCGGCTAACCACCCTGTTCCAGCCGGATGCCCTGGAGGTCTCCTTTCCGAAGGAATTGGCTGAAGCCCAACAGACCTTCTGTCAAGCCGGCCTGCAGCGCGCCGTCAACCGTTGCCGGCAATACGCCGGGGCCTGGTTCGCCTGGGATTCCCCGGGCCAGGAAAATTTGGCCCGGGAAGTGAACCAGGCGGTCAGCCGGGTGGCCCAGGCCGATGAGATCGCCCAGGATCACCTTAACCGGGGGGATTTCCCGGCAGCGGCTGCCGCCGCCCTCCTGCATTATCGCTTGCGGCAACGCTGGTGCGGCGACGCCGAGGCCCCCGAGACCTTCCGGGTTGAAGCCTGGCTCCGGGAGGTGGCTTTCTTTAACCGGGAATTAATGGAGATCGGCAGTTGGGCCCGTTTATTCCATACCATCGCCCTGCTGCATCGCGAAGGGGTCGAGGACCCGGAGGGGAGGCGCAAGGCCCTCCGCGCCATGCAAGAAAAGGTCATCAATGGCCGACCCCTCACGTCCATCCGCGAGCTGGTCATTTATCTGGAGGGGCGGGTCCGGGCCGGGGAATATGAGGCCGCCTGGGACAGTGTGGCCCCACCCCTGGCCCCCGGCCTGATTCCCGGCGGCGAGCCCAAAAGCGTTTGCCTGCTTTTCCAGATCGGGCTGGTTTTTTTAGTCACCGGGGGCCAACGGCCGGAACATCAGCAGCGCCTGGCCTGGCTGGAGCACCGCCAGAACCTCAATGACCTGAGGGATTTGCTGCTCTTATGCCTCACCGCAACCCAGGGGGAGGAACCCCTGCCACCCCCTGCGCAAGTCCTGGACCTGCTCCAGCGCCGGGGCTACCCCATCCGCCACAAGGATTTTCGTGAGGCCTACCGGGCCCTGCTTACGCCTCTGGAGGATTTGCCCGGCGTCTTAAGGGCAAGCCTCAGTTGGCCGCTGGACCCCGCCGCCCTGACCGGCGACCCGATCCAAGACTTGCACCGGGACCTGGAGCAGGCCGAAAGGCGGCGCCTGCGGCTCCAGGCCTTCAAAGAAGAAGCCCTGGCCGTGGTGCGGGGCCGGGAGAACCCGCTGCCGCATGCCGAGTCTATCCGGCCCGCGGCCCGGTTTGTTGCGGCCTGGCTGGCCGCCCGGCACGGTCAGGCCGAGGAGCCTCTGGACGTTCCGGCCCTGGTTCAGGACGCGCTCAACCTCCTGCCGCCGGCCCTGTTAAAGCTCATCCGGCCCCGCAAGGGCTATGAACTGACGCACCGCAGCCGGTTGGCAGGGCTGCTCCGGGAAGAATTTCTGGCCTACCAGGAGGTCGTATCCCGGTGCCGGCGGTTCGGGAGCATTGCCAGCGACTCTGACGACGGCCGTTTTTTCCATCTGGCCGCGGCCCGGGCGCTGGCCCGGCGGCAAAGCGACCTGGAGGCGCTGCTGCCTGAAACCGTGATGCACCTGGACATGGCGGAGGTGTTGGCCAGCCTTCAGGACCTGGCCGCGGCCTGGGCCGTGGACCTGGAACCCGGGGCGGCCCCACGGTGGCATGAATTCAAGGATTGGCTCAAGGACAGAGTGGATTGGCCATCCCTGGTGGGTGGCGCAGAGGCACCGGGAGGATTTTCTGCGTCTGAAAAGTCGGTAGCGGATACGCTGCTCCACGAAGTGGCCGGCCAGCTTTATCGCCTGGTGGTGGCCAAGGCCCGGGCCGAGCGCGGGCTGCCTCTCCTGGCCGGGGACCGGGACCTGCTTGCCTGGCTGGCGGCCTGGCTGACCCCCGAGCGCCAGGCCCTCCAGCAAGCCGCCAGCCGCCAGCTTCTCCATACCCTCAAGGAGCACGCCCGGCGGGCGGTGTGGGAATCTTACCCTTTGGGGGTGGAAAACCGGGAAGAACTGGTGGCCCTCATCAAATACTATCTGGCCCAGGAGCTCCAAGGCCGGGACCTGGAGACCTATGCCCGGACGCAGACGCTGGCGGCCCTGCCGCCGAAAGTGGCGGCGCACCTGGAAAGATGCCGCATTCCTCCGGAGATTGCCGGTCCGGGCGGCACCCCGGCCCTTATCCAGGAAGTCCTGCGCCCCCGGGCCCCTGAGGCCACGGAGGCCCAACGGCAACTGGAGGAAGCGGTTCTGACTCTCCTGCCCCGGACCGATTGCGGTTCCTGCGGCAGCCCGGGCTGCCTGGCCTTTGCCCGTCTCCTGGTGCAGGGCCGGGCGCAGCCGAGCCAATGCCTCACCTCGCCGGCGGCTGTGAAGGCGCGGCTGGCTGAGATTCTCACCCAGGCCCCCGCGGTGGCCCCGGAGCCTTATGTCCTCCTGCCGGAGGACATCCGCCGCCTGACCTGCCTGTTGGACCCCTATGGCGCGGCCCTGCGGCAGCGGGTGGCCCGGGAACTGGACTCGGGGGAGCGGGGAAAAATCATTCCCTTGAACAAGGGCGAGGTTTCCATCCTGCAAATCGGCAAAAGTCCCGATGCCGTCACCTTTCAGCGCTACCTGGAGGATTATCTGGGCTATGACGCCGCCAACCGCCTTACCCCGGCGGATCAGGCCTTTCTGGCGGCATACGGTGATCTCCGGTTGGCCGCGGAAGCCCGGGAACTGGACGAGTCCTTCTCCTGGCTGGCCCATGAGACCAGGACGGGGCTCTCGAAATTCGCCCTGGCCGCCACCGACCCGGCCCTGCAGGCCCAGGAGGGTTACCGCGGCTGCCTCTTTTTATCCGACTTATCGGCCCCGGATCGCACCCGGGTGTTGGAATTTCGCCGGCAGCAATTTCTCAATGACTTTCTGGAAGATTGGGAGCAAAGCCTGACGGAGCTTTGGCAGGCCGGAGCGCGCATCGAAGATTGGCAAGACTTCTCCCGGATCGTGGCCAAAT
>CAYNMI010000026.1:0-16345 GCA_964398095.1 uncultured Desulfobacca sp. | reverse complement strand
GGATAGAGCAACGGACTTCTAATCCGTCGGTCGCAGGTTCGAATCCTGCCAGGCGCGCCAGTAAATACAATAAGAGACCTCTGCGAAAGTCTCCCTAATCTGTCATTCTGAGGGAGTGAAGCGACCGAAGAATCTAGTAACTACTTGTAAATACTACAAGCCATTGCAAAACCTCGTTTCATGTCATCCTGAACGGAGTGAATGATCTAGAACTTATTAATATTACTAGATTCTTCGCTTCGCTCAGAATGACAAATTACGGGGTTTTTAGGTTTTGCAATGGCTTGTAGATCCTTCGCTGCGCTCAGGATGACAACATGAAATTTCGCAGAGGTCTCTTTTTGAACGTAACCCGGTAGCGGGCCTATTCCTCCTCATCCAGCTCCACGCCGAGCCGTTCCCACTGGGCCGCGCCTTCGGCCTCTCCCCGGGCGATTTCCTCCTCGGTCCACGGCTCCAGGATAAGACTATCCGCCACCAACTCCCAGAGGTATTTCACCTCATATTTATATTCCGGATAGAATTTGGGGACCCGCTTCATGAGCTGGTCGTGGCAGTTGGAGCAGGCGACCACCAGGACATTGGCGCCGCTGCTCCGGATGGATTCGTATTTGGCATGGCCGTGCCAAGCGGACTCTTGCTCATACGGGCCGGGCCACATGCCGCCGCCGGCGCCGCAGCAGTGCCCGTTGGCCCGGTTCGGCTCCATCTCGACAAAGCTATCCACGCACTGCTCTATAATCCAGCGGGGCTCCTCATAGAAGCCCTTGCCGAAGTGGCGCTCCAGCTCCCGGCCGTGTTTACAGGAGTCATGCCAGGTGAAGATTTTACCGGCGTTGACGCTCTTGTCCAGCTTGATCCGGCCCGTTTTGATAAGGTTCACGAGATATTCGTAGAGATACACGTAGTTGATCTCGTTGGCCGGGTCGTCATGCACACACAACTTCATGCCCACGCGGCAGCCGTAGGAGCCGCCGCCGCAATCCGGCATGATCATCTGTTTGATGTGGTATTGCTGCATGAAGTCGATCTTGCGCTGGGCAAAGGTCTTGATGTACTCATAGTTCCCGGTGAACAGACCCCAGTCCACCGACTCCCAGTTTGCCGACGGAATGGTCCAATTTTCCCGGGCGGCGTAGAAGATCTTCCACCACCACTTCATGTCCTCGTTGTCGGCAAAGACTTCCTTGGAATTGGGGAAAAACAGGGTGTCGGCCCCCTCTTTATCGATGGGGACATAAAAGCCGGGGCAATCCTCGTCGGCCATTTCTCTCCCCAGGTCGGACATGAGAAAAAAGTAATCTTCCTGGGGGATAGCCATGTTGTTGCCGGTGTTGAAGCAGTGTTCGGCGCCCTTGTGGAGGATGCCCGGCACCTGGTCCCTGGGGCGCAAGGACTTCATGTGCAGCATGATATAGGGGATATCGAGATCCATGGGGCAGGCGTGGGCGCAACGGCCGCAACCGGTGCACACCCAGGGGAACTTCGAGTCGACCACCTCATCAACCATGCCGAAATGGAGCATCCGCAGGACCTTTCTGGTGTCCCAGCCTTCCATCCCGGGGGTGCCGGTAACGGGGCAGCCGCTGGTGCAGGTCCCGCAAGTCATGCAGAGATTCAGGTTGAATTTTGCCAGGGCCTCTTGGACGGGGTCCGGAAGTTTTTGAGGTATTACGGCAGGTTGCATAATGTGCTCCTTCCCATTAAACTTTTTTAGATTTTACCTACCGATCCGCCCGCCGCCGGTGGTCATGAGCCGGTGCAGGGGATGTAGACATGGAATGTACTGCCGCGATCCGGCTCGCTCTCCACCCGGATGAAGCCGTTGTGGGCCTCCACGATGCTTTTGACGATGGCGAGTCCCAGACCGGTACCGATGATAAAGCGCGTCTTATCACTTTTGATCCGGTAAAAACGGTTAAAAATGTGGCACAGGTCTTCCGGAGCCATGCCAATACCATTATCGGAGACGCTGGCCCGGAGGTAGCCGCCCTCCATGGTGGCGGACACGACCACTTTTCCGCCTTCGGGCGTATAGTTGATGGCGTTCGTGATCAGATTGGAAAAAACCTCTTCCATATTGCGCCGGTGGACCACCACGGGAGCCAGCTTGGGCAGAGGCTCCAAGGCCAGCGAGATCCCCTTGGCTTGAGCCGTGGCGCCATGAAAGGCCACCTGCTCCTCCAGGATGTCGGAGAAGTTGAGCTGCTCTTTCTCCTGGTTAATCAGGCCGGACTCAATCCGGGCCAGGTCCAGGAGTTCCGAAGAGAGAGTCACCAGGGTCTTGACCTTGGCCGAGGCCCGGCTCAAGATTTCCTGTTGCCTGGGGGTGACCTCTCCGGCCAGACCGTCCAGGATGATCTGCATCTGGGCCAGGACGGAATTCAACGGACTGCGAATTTCGTGGGAAACCATGGAGACGAATTCAGACTTGATCTGGTCCATGCGCTTCAAGGCGGTGATGTCGTGCAGGACGGTGATGGTGCCGACGTTGCGGCCGGCCCGGTCGATATAAGGGATGCAGCGGGCCTGCAGGATCGGCCCCAGGGGCTCGGCCTCGGCCTCACCGCCGATCTCTGCCGTCAGTTCCACGAGTTCGTCTCCGGATAGGGCCAGGGCCCGGTCGATGAGCCATTCCACGGGTTCGGAGCAGATGACTTCCCCCACGGGGCGCCCCACGGCCTGGACTTCCCGGCATCCCGCCAGGCGCAAAAACGCCGGGTTGGCGAGCACCACCCGCTTTTGGCTATCCGTGGCCATGACGCCGTCCGTCAGACGATTGATGAGCACCCGCATGCGCGACTTCTCGTTGGCAATGTCCTGCATGGCCCGGGTGTATTCGATGGCCTTCCGGGTCAGGACTCGCAGTTGCTCGGGGGAAAAGGGCTTGGGGATAAAATCGAAGGCCCCGCGTTTCATGGCTTCGATGGAGTTTTCCAGCGTGGCATACCCGCTGATGACGATGATTACGGTCTCTGGGTGCAGCGACTTGACGTGGGCCAACACATCGAACCCGGAAAGACTGGGCATCATCAGGTCCAGGAGAATGATGTCATAGTGCTGGCGCTCGATCATTTCCAGCCCGACTTCTCCGGATTCGGCGATGGTCACCTCATACCCATCCCGGGTGAGGACCTTGCGGCAGCCCTCCCGCACGCGCTCCTCATCATCGATAACCAGAATGGCGGGTGCGGCGCGCTTGCTTGCGGCTGTCTTTTCCATCATATCTCCAGTCCCATCCTCCTGGGCGCGATACGATTGATTGCTAAAGCTCATGCTCATCCGCAGCCTGATAGAGGGGAAGTTCCAGGATAAAGGTGGTTCCTGCCGGGCTGGTTTCCTTCACCCAGATATTGCCGCTATTCTCCTGGACTATGCCGTAGACGGTGCTCAAGCCTAAACCGGTGCCTTTCCCCGGGTCCTTGGTGGTAAAGAAGGGGTCAAATATCCGGGGGAGATTGTCCTCGGTTATGCCGCAACCGGTATCGGAGACTTCGAGATAGACAAAACCTGCCGCGGCTTTTTTCCTGACCCCCTTGCGCTTGCCTTTATCGCAGTAAGTCCGGAAGGTCAGGATGCCTTTTCTCTCCATGGCATCGACGGCGTTGATGACCAGGTTGATAATCACCTGGTTGAGTTGGCTCCGGTCCACTCTGATCAGCATGTTCTCGTCGGACAACTCTTTAACGATCTCGATATTGATAAACAGGCTCTGATCGCGAATGAGGCTCAGGCTCTGTTCCACCAGTTCATTGAGGTCCAGGGTCTCCTTGTTAGCGCTGGTCTGCCGGCTGTAAGCGAGAAGGCTCTTGACGATGTTGCGGCATTGATTGGCGTCTTCGATGATCAACTGCAAATCCTGATAGTTAGGGTCGGCTTTAGGCAGGTCTTCCAACATCAGGCCGCCATAGAGGAGGATGCCGGTGAGGGGATTGTTGATCTCATGGGCCACGCCGGCGGCCAGTTGGCCCAGTGAGGCCATTTTCTCCGCCCGGGCGGCTCGCAGCAGCACCTCTTTAATCTTCTCCTCTTGGGCCAGTTTCTCCCTGAGGTCATTAAAGATACCCATGGTGGCCACTTCTTTGCCGCCCTCATAGATGATGGCCGCAGTCAGCTCCACGGGGATTTCTTCCCCCTGGGCGTTCAAGAGTTTAGTTTGGATGCAGGGGAGCTTCCCTTTGCCGCCGAAGGTCTCACTCCTGAGTTTTCGCATGACTTCCGTGGCCTGTCCCGGGGGGTAGAGGTCTCGAACCGTGATTCGGTGCCGAGCCCCCTGAAAGGTATAGCCGGTGAGCTCTTCCGCGGCCGGGTTCATAAGCAGGATCTTGCCGCGCCGGTCGGCGGCGATGATGCAACTGATGGAGCTCTGGACAAACTTTTCCATGAATACCTTGATCCCGGAGAGCTCTCTTTCCAGCTTCTTGACATGCGTGACATCCCGGATTTTCTCGATGATATAGCGGACCTCACCGGTATCATCCAGAATGGGCGAGAAGATCCGGTCCTCCCATCTTTCTTTCCTCCCCGGACCCCCAACCCGCCTGAGGATCGTCTGGCCGGTTTTTTCCGACAACACCAGCGGGAGCGGGCAGGTTTCATAGGGACAGGGTTTGGCAGAATTGTAAAAGAATTCATGGCAGGTCCGACCGATAATCTCCTCTTTGCTGATACCATACTCCTTCAAAAAGCTTTTGTTTGCCTCCAGAACCAACCGGTCCGCGGTCATAATCAAACTGGGCAGAGAAAGCGAATCGAATACCTTCGACCTCCAATCGATCTCTTCCTTGATTTCCGCGGCGCTTCTGGTCATAAAAAAACCCGAACATCCTGACTGCCGGTTCAAAGTTCAAAGTTCAAAGAACCTTGAACTTTGAACCTCCTCAGCGCTGGAGATTTTCCTGGACGATATCCATAAGCTTATCCAGGTCGATGGGCTTGGGGATGAAATCGTCCGCCGGGGTTGTTCTGCCTTCGTGATGGGTGTAGGAGGTCGTCGGCAAGCTATCCACCACGGCGGTGAGCAGCACCACCACAATATCCTTTAAGTTGGGATCTTTCTTGATCTTTTCGCAGGTCACATAGCCGTCCTGGTTAGGCATCATGACGTCCAGAATCACCAGGGCGGGCTTCTCCTGCCGGATATTGTCCAAGGCCTGAAGGCCGTCGTAAGCCTTGGCGGTCCGGTAATTGTTGGCCTCCAGCTTCGTGGCAATCATATCCACCAGATCGGGATCGTCATCCACCACCAAAATAAGCTGCTTGTCGCTCATGGTTTGCCCCCTCGCAGGTTTTGAGCACCCGTATTTTCACTATGAGGTCTCGGCAGCAGTCCTGCCCGTTCCACGATCTCGGGCACCTTCTGCTCCCATTCAATCGCCATTATATGAAATCCCCGGACACCTTCAACCCCTTTAAGGCGCTCAATACTCTCCAGGCAGATTTTGATGCCCTCGTCAGCCTGCTTGTCCTTGGGGACGCCGCCCATGCGTTTCACCAGTTCATCCGGCACATCCATCCCCGGCACCTTGTTTTTCATGTAGCGGGCCATGCCCACGGACTTCATGGGCGTGATGCCGGCCAGGATGTGAACCTGCTCATGCAGGCCGCGATCCCGGACCCCTTGCATCCACTTTTCAAATTTATCCAGGTTATAGATGCACTGGGTCTGGATGAAATCCACCCCGGCCCTGGCCTTCTTCGCCAAACGGGCCACCCGCAGTTCAAAGGGGTCGGCAAAAGGATTGGCCGCGGCCCCGATAAACATCTTGGGAGGACCGTCGATCTTTTCCCCACCCTGGAACAGTCCTTCATCCCGCATGTCCTTCACCATCTGGATCATCTGGATGGAGTCGATGTCGTGGACGCTGGCGGCCATAGGGTGGTCGCCGAAGTGGGGATGGTCGCCGGACAGACAGAGCATGGTGTCGATTCCATGGGCATAGGCCCCGAGAATATCGCTCTGCATGGCCAAGCGGTTGCGGTCCCGGCTGACCATCTGCAGGATGGGATTGAGGCCCATCTGTTTGAGGAGGATGCAGGCGGCCAGGCTGGACATTCTGACCATGGCCGTCTGGTTGTCGGTGACGTTGACGCCGTCCACATAACCCCGAAGCAATTCGGCCTTTTCCCGGACCTTCTCTGCTGAGGTGCCCCGGGGCGGCCCGCACTCGGAGGTAACCGCCAGGGCTCCCGATGCCAGTATCTTTTCCAGAGTGCTTGCCGTTTTCATAGTGCCATATCCTCTCTGATGATGCGCCGGGGTCCCCCGCCGCCGCCCGGGCGCCAGTCTTTGGCCGGCAGGTTCTCCTCATACCTTTCCGTCAGCCCCAGGGCCTTGAGGCGGTCCCAAATGAGCTGCCAGGCGCAGTCGACGCTGGGGTCCACCTCGCACTTGCCGTTGGTGGAGCCGCCGCAGGGACCGTTAAACAACTGCTTTGAGCACCGGGCCACGGGGCAGATGCCGCCCGTGGACCCCAGGACGCAGTCGCCGCAACCATGACAGCGCTCGGCCCAGACGCCCTGACGCTCCGAGGCACCCATAAACTTGGTGTTCAAGGCCGGGAAGACGGGTTTGTTCTGAAAGCGCCGGGCAATTTCCTGGACGCCGCAGCCGCAGGCCATGGAGAGCACCGCGTCCACCTGGTCGATGTTCGACACCAGTTGCTCAACATACTCGGGGTCGCACTGCCTTTCCAGCGTGATCTCTTGGATTTCCAAGGGCTGGCGCGCTTTCATAAAATGCATCTTGAGGGCCGAGGCCAGGACCCCGACCTCTTTGCGGCCGCCCGCGGCACACACCGTGACGCACTCATTACAGCCGGCGAGCAGAATGCTGCGATACGGCTTGACGCATTGGATAAGCTCTTCCATAGGTTTTCGTTCAGCAGTAATCATCTTAGCTCAGTCTCCTGTTCCGGTCGAGTCAACCTGCGGCCCGCTGCTCTTGATGAGCGACCTTGGCGGGATTGGGTCCAAGTTTCCGGATCTTCTCGGTGAAATCGGTGGCGATTTGCGCAAAACGCTCACCCATGCCCGCGGACATCTCGAACATCTCCACGCGTTCGCCGCCGATGCCGATCTCCTCCAGAAGCTTCTTGAGGTAATCCACCCGATGGGTGGCCCTGACGTTGCCATTCTTGAAATGGCAATCCCCCTCCAAACATCCGGCCACGTATACCCCGTCCGCACCCTTTTCCAGGGATTTCATGATGTGAATGGCATCCACCTTCCCCGAGCAGGGGACGCGGATGATCTTCACGTTGGCAGGGTAGCGCAGCCTCATGCTGCCGGCCATGTCCGCCGCCGTGTAAGCACAATAATGGCAACAGAAAGCCACAATTACCGGTTCGAAATTTTCCATCACATAATCCCTTCCAAAAGTCCGTCTAATTTCGCCATGATATGATCATCCTCATACTGCATGAGCTGAATCGCCTTGGCGGGGCATTCCGACGCACAGACGCCGCAGCCGTGGCACTTGGATGGATCGATCTCCGAATACCCCTCCTCATTGATGAAGGGCACGCCGAAGGGGCAGGCCCGCACGCAGATGAGGCAGGCGGCGCACAACTCCCCGTTGACCTGGGCCACGGCCGCGCCCAGGTTGATGCTGTCCCGGGCCAGGAAGGTCTGGGCCCGCCCCGCCGCGGCCTGGGCCTGGGCGATGGTCTCCCGGATGGTCTTGGGCGCATGCGCGGTGCCGGCCACAAAGAATCCCGGGATTGGCAGATCGATGGGCCTGAGCTTGATGTGGTCCTCGAGAAAATAGCCATCCGGGGTCCTGGGCAGGCGAAAGATCATGCCCAGGTCTTCGCTGGACTCCTCGTCGGCCACCATCCCGGTGCTTAAGGCCAGACAATCTGCGGAGATTGTTACTTCCCGCCCCAGGATCGGGTCGTGAAAGGCCACGGTCACTTGGTCGCCATCGGCGGCGACCACCGGCTTGGCTTCCGGTTTATAGGTGACAAAAATGACTCCCTGTTCCCTGGCTTTGCGGTAATAGTCTTCCTCGAAGCCCGGCGTGCGCATATCGCGATAGAGCACGAAAATCTTGGCTGCGGGGTTCAGGGCGCGGATCTGCAGGGCGTTGTTGACGGCCGCGGGGCAGCACACCCGGGAACAGTTGGGATTTTCAGGCACCCGGGAGCCGACGCATTGAATCATGGCGACGGTCTGCCAGGTCTTGGCGGCTTCCGGGTCGTCGGCCAGCAGGCCTCCGAGCGCCAGTTGCGTGGTGACCGCCTGATGCCGTCCCAGGAGGTACTCCTGGGGACGGTTGGGGAGCGCCCCGGTGGCCAGGATCGTGATGCCGTGCCGGACTTCCCGGTAGAACATCTGGGGCCCCACCTGGATGCCGGTCCGGAACATGCCCGCCAGGCCCGTGTGGTCCACCACCATGGCCTGCTTCCACACCTGAATGCGGTCGTGGGCTTCGGTCCTTTTGATGAGATCGGCGATGTGGGCCTGTACGTCTTCGCCTTCCAGGGTCCGGCGGACCTGCTTCGCCACCCCGCCCAGCGCTTTGGCGCGTTCCACCAGGTGGACTTTATAGCCCATGTCGGCGAGTTTCAGCGAGGCGGTCATCCCCGCGATGCCGCCGCCCACCACCAGGACATCCTTGTTCATGGGCAAAGTCTGATCCGCCAGGGGCCGGGCCAGGCGCACCGACGAGACCGCCATGTGCATCAGGTCTTTGGCCTTGGCCGCGGCATCCTCGGGATGATCCCCATGGACCCAGGTGTCCTGGTCCCGGAGGTTGGCGATTTCCACCAGGTACTTATTCAAGCCCGCCTTGCGCACGGTTTCCTGAAAGAGCCCTTCATGGGTCCGGGGCGAGCAGGCCCCCACCACCACCCGATTGAGATTCTGGGTGCGGATGGCCGCCTGGATATGTTCCAGGGCTTCCCGGCTGCAGCCGTGGCCGATGGTTTCGGAGACGACCACCTGGGGCAGGGAGGCCACACCTGCGGCCAGTGCCGCCACGTCAACCACCCCGCCGATATTGAGACCGCAGTCGCACACAAAGACGCCGATGCGCGGCTCTGCACCCGCCACGTCGCGCTCCGGGGGCAGATCCTCTTGGGCTTCCGCCACGACCCGCAACGGCGTCAGGTCCTTGGCGGCCTTGGCCGCCGCGGCACTGGCCTGGACCATGGTGTCGGGAATATCCTTGGGGCTTTCGAACATGCCGCAGACATAGATGCCGGGCTTGGAGGTGGCCACCGGATCGAAGCTCCCGGTCCGGGCGAAGCCGTGCTCGTTGAGGTCGATGCCGATCTTTTCGGCCAGCTCCTGCGATTCCGGCGATACCCGGAAACCGGCGGCCAGGACCACCAGGTCGAAGACTTCCGTTTGGAAGTCGGCCTCGCCATCCGCGGGGTATCTGATCTGGAGGTCTCCCGTGGGAGTGCCGGCCTCGATGATGGGTTCGACGGTGTGGGGCCGGGCCCGCACCAGGCGAATGCCGTAATCGTTGATGGCCCGCTGGAGATAGAGCTCGTAATTTTTGCCCGACGTCCGCATGTCCATGTAGAACAGGGTCGTCTCCATATCCTCGTAGAAGCGCTCCCGGGTGACGATGGCCTCCTTCAGGGCGAACATGCAGCAGGCGCTGGAGCAGTAAGAAACCGAGCCTACCTGAATCCCCCGGGACCCGACGCACTGAATCCAGGCGATCTTCTTGGGCCGCTTGCCATCGGAGGGGCGCACGAGTTCCCCCTTGGTGGGCCCGGACGCGGAGAGAATCCGTTCGTATTCCAGGCTGGTGACCACGTTGGGGTTGACGCCATAGCCGTAGGTGTCCAGGATTTGAGGATTGAAGACGTCAGCCCCGGGCGCCAGGATGATGGACCCGACCTCGATTTCCTGCTCTTTCTCGGTGTCATCGGGCAGGATCGCCCCGGCCGGGCAGATGGCGGCAAGGGCCTTAAAGTCGGTGCGCTCATTCTTGATGATGGAATAGGCATACGGGGTCCCCTGGGGGTACCGCATACAGGTGGGCGCCCGATGATCCAGGCCGGGGGTGAAGCGCACCGACTCGGGAAAGGCGCGGGCGCACTCGCCGCAGCCCGTACATTTCAGCAGATCGATATAACGGGGCTGCGTCGTGAGTGTTGCCTTGAAATGGCCTGCCTCCCCGGTAAGACCGCGCAACTGCGTCATGGTCTTGAGCTGGATGTGCAGCTTGCGGCCGCTCTCCGACAGATGGGGTGACAGGGTGCAGAGATCGCAATTATTGGTGGGGAAGGTGCGGTCGAGCTGGGTCATGAGACCGCCGATGGCAAAATCCTTGTCGATCAGCACCACGTCCCGGCCCGTTTCCGCCAGATCCAGAGCGGCCCTGATGCCGCCCATACCCCCACCGACCACAAGCACCTTATTGCTGAATTGGAATTTCTTTTGCTCTGGCATGGGTAACCTATTTTAGTCTTAAGGGTTTCAATGAGGCTCCGGGGGCCTGAGGGCGCCGCCGGTATCAAAGGCCGGCATAGTCCAAAATCGCCGGCAGCCGGTGCTCCCAACCCAGGGTGACGAACCGCACGCCCTGGGCCAACTCCTTGAGAGCGGCCGCGGTCTCGCCGGCCACCCGGATGCATTCCATTTCCCGGTCGCCGGCCTTCCGAATCCGCCGGATCAAGTCTTCGGAAAGGCCCGAGGCCGGTTCGGTGCTGGCGATGTAGCGGGCCGAGCCCACGGATTTCAGCAAGAATACGGTGGCGATGATGGGCACTCCCAAGGTCCCGGCCCGGTCCATGAACGCTGCAAAGAGGTTCAGGTCGTAGACCGCGGGAGTCACCACGAATCCTGCGCCTGCGGCCACTTTCTGGCGGGCGGCCTCAAGCTCCCGCTCCAGGGCCGGCTCATCGGCACATTGAGCCAGGGTGCAGCCCACGGTGAAACTCGGGGCGCCATCGAGATCCAGCCCCGCCAGATCAACCCCCCGCTCCAGGGAGCCGATGGCGCCGATGAGGCCCAACTCGTCCAGGTCGTTCACGGCCTTGGCGTCCTGATGATCGCAATTGGCCATGTCTTCGCTGCCCACGACGATCAGATTCTGAATGCCCAGGCCATAAGCCCCCAGGACATCGCCCTGGAGCGCCATGCGGTTGCGGTCCCGGCAATAGACATGGATGATGGACTCGATCCCCTGCTGCTGCATGAGCACACCCCCCGCCAGGGCGCTCATCCGCATGATGCCGTTGTCCATATCCGGCACGGTGACCGCGTCCACCCGCCCCTTGAGCCGGCGCACCTGGGATACCAGGTTCGAGGTGTCCACCCCCTTGGGGGTGTTCATCTCTGCCAGGACCACGAATTCGCCTGCCGATAATCGTTTTTGAAAACTCATAGACTCCCTCTTCCTTTGGTCATCGCCTGTCCCAGGCTTCAGATGCGCTTCACGCGAATTCGAAAGAAATTTGCCTCGTTGTTAAACTCCATGTCGATCACTTCGCAGGACGCGGTGGGGATCAACTTAAAGACATCCGTCCGGGCGACCGCATCCCGCGTGATAATCTCCAAAACCTCATCCCGATTCATTTCCCGCATTACCTGCGTCATCTTGAGCAGAGCAAAAGGGGTGATGGTTTGGCTGAAATCGAGGACATAATCGGCTTTGGGCTTCAACGCCTGTATGCTCCTTCTTTTGTGCAATCCCGTACAAGGTAATCGCAATTTTAGTGCCACCTGGGAATAAATCGCCCATGTGTCATAGATCTCAGCATAAATTGGATTTGACAAAACCTGGTTTTTGCAATAAAGTGTTAAAAATGCTAAGAATCCTTTTTTAACATCTGTTATAAATTTAAACAGTGCTTGTGATATTGAGCTCAAAGTGTTAAGATTTTTAACAGGAAGACCAGGCGGCTATGTTTGAAGAAGAAGCGGGCAGGTATTGGAAAACCGTGGTGGATACCATCCGGGACGGCATCATGGTGGTGGACACGAGCGGTTCTATCTTATCGGTGAATCGAGCCCTGGAGATGATGGCGGATTACTCGCACCGGGAGCTGATCGGCCAGAAATGTTCCATCTTCAACTGCAGCATCTTTAATCTGGCCCGGGAGAAATGCGGGGCGCACTGGTGTCTCCTCTTCAAAACCGGCGCCATGAATATGCGCCGCTGCACGATCATGCGGAAAGACGGCACCTACGTGCCGGTGCTCAAGAACGCCTCCCTGCTGCATGACAGCAAAGGCCGGGTGATCGGCGCGGTGGAGACCCTAACCGATATCACCGAGATCGTGGAAAAAGACAAGGAGATCGCGGCGATTCGCCGGCACCTGCGCTCGGAAGACGCCTTTCAGGGCCTGATCGGCGCCTCCGCCCCCATGCAGCAGGTGTTTTCCCTGATCGAAAACGCGGCGCAATCGGACGCCCCGGTGATCATCCTGGGCGAAAGCGGCACCGGCAAGGAACTGGTGGCCCGGGCCATCCATCAGTTGGGGGACCGCAAGAAAGGCCCTTATGTCAAGGTGAACTGCGCCGCCCTGACGGAATCTCTCCTGGAAAGCGAGCTCTTCGGGCACGTCAAAGGGGCGTACACCGGCGCCTATAAGGGCCGGGCGGGGAGATTTGAAATGGCCCAGGGGGGCGATATCTTTCTCGACGAAATCGGCGATCTGCCCCGGTCCACCCAGGTGAAGCTGCTCCGGGTCCTGGAAGAGAAAGTTATCGAACGGGTCGGCGACAGCAAGTCCATCCCGGTGGACGTGCGGGTGATCTCGGCCACCAACAAGAAACTTGGCGACCTGGTGGAAACCGGGGCCTTTCGCAAAGACCTCTACTTTCGGATCAACGTGATCCCCATCCACATGCCGCCGCTCCGGGAGCGGATTGAAGACATCCCTCTCCTGGCGGCCTCCTTCTTCCGGAAGCTGCGCATCAAGAGCGGCAAGAGCATCGAAGGCATCAGCAACCTGGCCCTGGAGGTGCTCATGAAGTATCAGTGGCCCGGCAATGTCCGGGAGCTGAAAAGCGCCTTCGAATATGCCTTTGTGACCTGTCAGGAGTCGTTAATTCAACCCCATCATCTGCCGCCGGATATCCTCAACGAAGAAAAATCCCTCCAGGACCTCAAGGCCGAGGCCCCCACCAAACAAGAGATTCGGAAAAAACAACTGGTGGACGCCCTGGCCCGGGCCAAGGGCAATCAATCATTGGCCGCGGATATCCTGGGGGTTTCACGCGTTACGGTCTGGAACCGCATGAAGCGCTACGGCATCACGTATACGCGGCAGCTCGAATCCCACAAATAGGGCCGGCGAAATTCCGGCCTTGAAGAAGGTCACCTCGGCGCAAGGGGTCTGCATGGCCCCGGCCTCTAAACCTCCCCCAGGGCCTTTTTCCAATGTTCGTTGGCAAACTGGATGATGAGTTCCCGGGGGGCCAGGTCTTGAGTGGCGGCCGCCAGGGTTTCCGGCTGCACCTGGCCGTCCCGCACCAGCTCTTCTCCGGCCCGGGAGACCGCGGCCAGCACCTCCTGGACCTTGGCCGCCAGGGGCGGCGCCGGCAGGGCCTCCGCGGTGTGGCGATAGATCTCCGCCACCAGCGCCTGGCCGAAAATCATCTGCATAGTGAGGGACAGGGCCCGAAAATGCCTCGGTTCCGGGAAGCCGCAGACGCTCAGCACCGCCACCTGGGGGACGCGCTCGTAGCGGCAGGGGTGGCCGGTGCGTTCTCCCCGGTCGGTGAAGAAGGGGTACACCATGGGCAGAGTGCGCTCGATGAACATCTTCATCCGGGCGTTCATATTGTAGTGATAGAGGGGCGTGGCCAATACCGCCAGATCCGCGGCCAGATAGCGGGCAAACAGCTCCTCGGCCATGTCGTCTTTCTGGATACAACGGCCCGGGGTCTTGGTCCAGCAGGAGAAGCAGCCCAGGCAGTGTTTGATCTTATAGTTGCGCAGGTAGAGGGTCTCCGTCTCGGCCCCGGCCCGGCGGGCGCCCTCCAGAAATTTTTGCAGGACGATCTCGGTCTTGCTGGTCTGATTATCCCGGGGGCTGCTGTTAAAGGCAATGATGCGCATGGTTCCTCCTCAGGTTTAGTCCTGCCGGTTCATCAGGGCCGCCAGGTAGCCGGCCCCAAAGCCGTTGTCGATGTTGACCACCGCGATGCCGGTGGCGCAGGAATTGAGCATGGCCAGCAGGGCCGCCAGGCCCCCGAAGGAGGCCCCGTAACCGATGCTGGTGGGCACCGCGACCACCGGCCGGTCCACCAGGCCCGCCACCACGCTGGGCAGGGCCCCCTCCATGCCCGCGGCCACGATGAAGCAGGTGGCTTGGGCCAGGAGGTCCTGGTGCGCCAGGAGACGGTGCAGGCCCGCCACCCCCACGTCGTACAGGGCTTCGGCCCGGTGGCCCATAATCCGGGCGGTGACCAGGGCCTCTTCGGCCACGGGGATATCCGAGGTCCCGGCCGAGATCACCAGGATCAGGCCCCGGCCCCGCTCGGGAATTTCGCCCCGGCTGAGGGTCAAGGCCTGGGAGGCGGGATAATAGCGGCAATGAGGGAAATCCAACTCCAGGGCCGCGGCCTGCTCCGGGGCCAGACGGGTCACCAGGATATGGTCGGCCCGGGCGCTCAAAGACGTGAGGATGCCCCGGATTTGCTCCAGGCTCTTGCCCGCGGCGAACACCACCTCGGGGAAACTCTGGCGCAACTGGCGGTGATGGTCCACCCGGGCGAACCCCAGGTCCTCGAAGGGCAGGGTCCGGAGGCGCTCCACGGCCGCGGCCACGGGCAGCCGCCCGGCCCGGACCTCCTCCAACAACTGCTCCAGAATCTTGCTATTCATAGGCTATCCCTACTCTCTGGCGCTCAGGCGCCGGCCTCAGGCCGGCCTTTGGGTGGGGGCGGGATTGGTCAGGCCGGGGGACCGAGAGATTGCGGCCCTACAATTTCCCCCAGATTAACTTTTCCAAATGCCATCCCAGGCGAAGCCATTGCTCAATCCAGGTTATATTATCCAACACGAACTTGTTAAACAGTTCATAAATTTCCACGATCAAAATCGCAATCAAAATGCGATAGATCCAGACTTTAATCCATTCCTTGGTGGCGCAAATGGCGCCGACCCAGGCGCCGATAACGCTGCCCACCGACAGACATAAGCCGATATCCCAGTCAACTTCCCGGACCCAGGCAAAGATCACCAGGGAGGCCAGGGACATGGGTAAAAAGGCCACGGCCTTCACCGCATTGGCGCTTTTCAGATCATAACCGATGACCAGCACCAGCACCATAAGGCCATAGGTGCTCACATCCAGGACGATAAAGCCGCCCCAGACGCCCACCAGAAAGAATAAGCCCAGATGCCGCCAGGTAAGCGCGGGCTTAGCGACCTTTTGCTCCTGGAGTAATCTTTTGGCGTTGGTCACCAGCAGCACCAACGCGGCGAATACCGCAAAGGTTAAGGCCCAGCCGATATACTTGGATTTGAGCACCGCGGCGATGGAGGCGCCCAAACAGGCTCCCAGGAGGGCGGGGACGGCGAGAAGGAGGGCATTGCGCCAATCAATAACCCTGGCCCGCTGAAACGCGACCACGGAAGCAATCCGGCCGATGACGATCTGCACCCGGTTGGTGCCGTTGGCGATATTGGCCGGGACGCCCAGAAAGACCAGGAGCGGCAGGATCAGCGCGGACCCGGCGCTGGCGATGGTATTTAAAAAGCCGGAGCAAAATCCGGCCCCCAGGTATAACAGCAGCCGGACGTTTTCATCCATATGGCATGCCTACCTCATGGTCTGAGAAACCTTCAGCCGCAAGAGACTTCCCACCCCAGTCCCTGCGGTCATGGGGGCGTCAATTTCCCCTCCCGGGTCACCCGGTAGGCGCGCTCCCCCCAGGAGACCCGGCGGCCCAGGAAGCTCGCGAGCCAGAGGCCGCAGGCGATTAAGTCTTTGACGGGCAAAAGGGCAAAGGCCCAGGGGGGCAGTTGCCCTCCCAGGCAGCGGCGCTCGCAGAAGAGGGCCAGGACCCCCCGGAGGGCCAGGGTGGCCGCCACCAGCCCCCAGGCCCAGGGGGCCAGGCCCGAACCCCAGAGGAGGGCGAGGCTGAAAACCAGGGCCTGGGTGATGCCGTAGGCCAGATAACCCCCGGGACGGCAGACCCGGTACGTCCGGGCCCAGCGGAGCTGGTGGGTCAAATAGGCCGCCAGGCGCATCTCCGGGTTGTTGGTCTCCACCACGTAAGGCAGTATCCGGACTTTAAAGCCGGCCTGGGCGACCCTGAAGCCTAACTGATAGTCATCCGCCAAGAAATCGGCCAGGGGGGCCAGGCCGCCGCTGGCGGTGAGGGCCTGCCGGGTCAGGGCCATGGCGGCCCCCAGGGCGAAACGAAT
>CAYNMI010000025.1:0-16460 GCA_964398095.1 uncultured Desulfobacca sp. | reverse complement strand
CGGCCATAAAGATGAAGGCCCCTTTCAGAACCCCCACCATGACCAGGTCCCGGCCGGCATAATCCCGGGCGATCTGTGCGCCCAGTTCCGTCACCCGCCGGGCAATCTCGGCCCGGGAGATGAGGCAACGCTTTTTGGTGCCCATGGCTTTCCTCCCCCTGGCTTAAAAATAAAAGAAGCGACGGGGGTTGTCAAACCCTAAAAACCCCGAGGGAGCCGAGGGACGCCTGGCGCCGGTTGCGGCGCCCGCCCGGGCCGAACCAGAGGGGGGCTTCTCAGGATGCGCCGGCCACCCATGGACTCCAGGCTGGCGTCGGTCAACCGGCCCAGATTAATCTATCCTGGCCGGCGCGCCGACATAATAGCAGTGAACCAAGACCGGCCCACCGGGAGCGGGAGGCCAAAGGGGCGGTGCCAGGTCCAGAGGACAGTACCGGTATTTCCCGGCGGCGCAGGGCTCCCTTTGCACTCTCGAGGCCACGGGACCGGCCGGCGGCGGGGCGGCCCCGGCGGGTGCGAGCCCTGTGCCTGGGATTGATCTATGTTTAGGAAACTGATCGTCTTATGGTTCATTCTGTCGCTGTGCCTCATCGCGGTGACGGAATGGATCGCCTACCACAATATGATCGGTCTCGTGGAGACCGGCGAGGTCGCGAACCGCACCTTGGAAACCCTCGCCACGATCAACGAACTGGACGCGCAAATCCTGGAAGCCGAGCACGCCAGACGGGGCTTGGTGATTACCGGGAAAACCTCTCATCTCAGCCGGTTTACCGGCGCCACCCGGAAAGTCCAAGACCTGATGGCCCAACTCCGCACCTTAACCCGGGATGAGCCTGAACAGCAAACCCGCCTCCAGAACCTGGACCCCCTGGTGCATCGGAAAATTGCCAATCTGGAGCAATCCATCCGCTTACCCCGGCCCCAAGGCGTCAATCTTGAGAAACAGATTGCCATAACCAATGCCGGGAAGGCGCTGCGCGACGATATCCAGCGCATCCTGGATGACCTGGCCAAGGCCCAAAGGCAGCAATTGGCAGAAAGGTACGTCGCCCGGACGACGAATGCGCAAGACAGCCTCATCGACCTGGCCCTGGGGACCCTCCTCAGTTTTTTGATTCTGTCGCTGGTTTTCTGGTTTCTCCAGCGGGAAATCCTGGCCCGTACCAAGGTGGAAGCCTCCTTACAGCGCGCCAACCGGACCCTCAAGACCTTGAGCGGGGCCAATCAAGCCCTGGTCCGGGCCACGGATGAGGACGGCTTGCTGCAGGAAATCTGCCGCATTTTGGTGGCGGACGGGGGTTATCGCCTGGCCTGGGTGGGGCTGGCCGAGCCGGACGAGGAGAAAACGGTGCGGCCTCTGGCCCGCTACGGGGTGGACGACGGTTACCTGGAAACCCTATCTCTCACCTGGGCGGATGAGGAGCGGGGCCAGGGCCCCTTTGGGGTGGCGATGCGTACGGGTCAGCCGGCCATTAGCCGGAATATTAAGGATGACGGGTCCTTTGCCCTCTGGCGGGCCGCGGCCCTGAAACATGGCTTGGCCTCGTCGAGCGCTTTTCCCCTGACAATCGACGGCCGGCTCTGGGGGGCTCTGGCCATTTATGCCGGCGAGCCCGACGCCTTCGACGCGGAGGAAGTGCGGCTGCTGGGGGAGTTGGCCCGGGACCTGGAATACGGCATCGAGGTTTTACGGGGCCGCGCCCGACATCAGCGGGCCGACAAGGCCTTGGCGAAGAGTGAAGCGCAGTATCGCCTCCTGGTGGATAACCTGAATCATGGCCTAATCCTGGTGAACCGTGATCGCGATTTCACCTTTGTCAACCCGAGCTTTTGCAAGCTGCTGGGCTATTCTCAGTCGGAAATGGCAGGACATAAGATCTTCGAGTTCCTTGATCCGGAAAACCGGGAAATCATCCGAGATCAGTTGGAAAGACGGGAGCGGGGCGAACGGGACCCGTACGAAATCACCTTGACCAAAAAAAATGGCGCCAAGGTTATTGCCCTCATAACCCCCATGCCCATTTTTGGTGCCGATGGCAGCCTGGAATGCGCCATGGCGGTGATTACCGACATCACCGACCGCAAACAGGCGGAGGCCAGGGCCCGGCAGCACCTCCAATCTCTCAACCTGCTCATCGCCGGAGTGGAAAAGCTGGCCAAACTTGGCGACCCCGACGCCATGGTGCGGGAGATTTGCCAACTGGTGATGGATGCCTTTGATACCCGCCTGGTCTGGTTGGGTCGGGTTGAGCCCGGGGGGGCAGTCCGTCCCCTGTATTGGGCCGGGGAGATGGCCGACTGCCTCAGAGATAGGAAGATTGAGCCTGACGACCCGGCTTTGAGTCTGGGGCCCATCGGCCAGGCCATTAAAACTGGCGAGCCCCTGTTTATCAACGACCTGGGCCCGGAAGCGGACGGGATGCTCCTGGGCTACCAGTCCCTGGGCGCCTTTCCCCTGATGCGGGAGGACCAGGCCTTTGCCTGCCTGAATATATATAGCGACCAACCGAACTTTTTCACGCCGGAGCGGCTGGACCTCATCCAGGCCTTTGCCGGGATTGCCGCGGCCGCGGTGGAAAAGGCGCATCTGCACACGAGAGTGGAAAAGCATCTCAAGCAATTGCAGGCCCTGCGCCAGATCGACCTGGCCATCAGCAGCAGTTTGGATCTGCGCATCACCCTCAATGTCCTGTTGGACCAACTCACCGGGCAATTACGGGTGGATGCGGCGACGGTTATGCTGCTCAACTCTCACACCCTGGGCCTGGAATGTGCCGCCGTCCGGGGCTTTCACACCAATGACATAACCCAGAGCCGGGTGCCCCTGGGCCAGGGCTGCGCCGGGGTCGTGGCCCTGGAACGCCGGTCTCTCTCTATTCCCGATCTGGCTGCCGTGCAGGATGAGTGCACCCGGCACCAAATATTCACCGCCGAGAATTTTGTCAGCTACTATGCGGTCCCTCTCATCAACAAGGGACAGGTCAAGGGGGTGGTGGAAATCTTCCATTGCACCCGGCTGGAGGCGGACGAAGAATTCCGGGAATTTCTGGAGTCCC
The DNA here is from genome assembly GCA_964398095.1 of uncultured Desulfobacca sp. GTDB lineage: Bacteria > Desulfobacterota > Desulfobaccia > Desulfobaccales > 0-14-0-80-60-11 > 0-14-0-80-60-11. The sequence continues at coordinate 13,401 of CAYNMI010000025.1, read as the reverse complement.
TGGCCGGGCAGGCGGCCATCGCCATCGATAACGCCACCATGGTGGACGATATGCACCGCTCCCATCTGGAACTCACCATGGCCTACGAGGCCACCCTGGAGGGTTGGGCCCACGCCCTGGGTCTGCGGGATTTTGAAACTAAGGGCCACTGCCAGCGGGTCGTGGACATGACCGTAAATCTGGCCCGGGCCCTGGGGGTCGAGGATAGCGATTTAACCCATATCTACCGGGGAGCTTTGCTGCACGACGTCGGCAAGATCGCGGTGCCGGACAGCATCCTGCTGAAACCGGGTCCGTTAACCCCGGAAGAGTGGGCGATCATGCGGCGGCATCCGGTCCACGCCTATGAGATGCTCTCCCCCATCGCCTATCTGCGCCCGGCCCTGGACATTCCCTACTGCCATCATGAGAGATGGGACGGCGGCGGTTACCCCAGGGGCTTGCAGGGGGAAGACATTCCTCTGGCGGCCCGCATCTTCGCAGTGGTGGACGTCTGGGATGCCTTGAGCAGCGACCGTCCCTACCGCCTGGCCTGGCCCCAGGACAAAGTGCGGGCATATCTTGAGGAACAGGCCGGCGCCCAGTTCGACCCCAAGGTGGTGGAAGTCTTCCTGGAAAAATTCCTGCCCCAGACCGCAACCGCAACTGAAACCACAACCGCCACCGCAGCCTGAAAGTCCTTAAAGAACCCCGTCCCCCTTGGGGATTCACCCCCGACGCCTCGGCGAGTGTCTACAAGCTATTTCAAAACCTCCTTTTGCGCCAATTTGTCATTCTGAGCGAAGCGAAGAATCTAGTTTTTCCAATAACCTAGACCCTTCGCTAACGCTCAGGGTGACACAAAAACCCGGTTTTGAAATAGCTTGTAGTCTGCGCCGGCACAGGCGAGACGCCGGTACCACCCGTTTGACTGCGACTCGGTATCAACAGGGTGAACGCCTGAGGCGAGTTGGGCGGGTTTTTAATGATTGACCGCAAATTGCCGATAAATACATGGAAATATCCGGCTTCGCCGCCACCCCGGGGGGTGATTTCCTCCTGGCCCTGGCGGAGGTCACCGGCAGAAACCAGACCCATCCGGACGCCCCGGGCAGGCCCCGGCTGATGCCTGCCGGTGGGAACCGGCGCCATACCAAGCTGCGAGAGACTCGGCATGAAAAAGCTCCCATCAAACGCCGGCGTATCTGACGATCTCAGATCCCGGGCCGAAAAACTGCTGCGGGCCAAAAATGGCGAGGTTGCCAAAATTCCCCCCACGGACGTTCCGCGTCTGGTGCACGAACTCAAGGTGTCCCGGATCGAGTTGGAGATGCAGAATGAGGAACTGCGCCAGGCCCAGGCGGCCGTCGCCGCGGCCCGGGGCCGGTACGCCGCCCTCTATGACTCCGCCCCCGTGGGCTTTTTCACCCTGGACCGCCAGGGGATGATTGTGGAAGTCAATCTCACCGGCGTCCGGTTATTGGGGGTGGGGAAAAGCCGCTTAGTCCACCACCGCTTTTCCCGGTGGGTGGCGCCGGAGTTTCAGGAAATCTGCCGGGTTCATCTGAACCAGGTATTCGAGACCGGGGTCCGGCAGAGCTGCGAATTATCCCTCCTCCCCCATGCAGGCCCGCCTTTTGTGGCCGCCCTGGAGAGCATGGCGGCGCCGGGTGAGGTGGGGGCCGGACCCTACTGCCGCACCGCGGTGAGCGATATCACTACACGCCGCCAGGCGAAGATCGACCTCAACTTGAAGGAACGGCTGCTGGACGGCGTCAGCGATTCCATCTTCTTGCATGACGTGGACGGTCATTTTATCTACGTCAACGAAGCGGCCTACAAGGACCGGGGTTACGGCCGGGAGGAATTGCTGGGGAAAGATGTCTTGGCCCTCCTGCCTCCGGACTATGCCGCAACCCGGGAGAAGGTCCTCCAGGATTTGCTGGCTAAAGGTGAAATCATCTTCGAATCCGCCAATCTCCGGAAAGACGGCTCGGTGATGCCGGTGGAGATTCATGCCCGCATCATCAACCTGGATGAACGGCAACTGATTCTCAGCGTGGTCCGGGACATCACGGCGCGCCGACAGACGGAACAGGCCCTACGAACCGCAGCCCAGAAATGGCGGACCACCTTCGACGCCATCGGGGACGCCGTCTGCCTGCTGAACCCGGAAGGCCGGGTCCTCCAGTGCAACCGGGCCATGGCGGACCTGGTGGGTAAGCCTTTCGGCGACATCCTCGGGCGCCATTGTCGGGAGCTTGTGCAAGGCATGATTCACTCCCTGGAAGGCTGTCCCCTGGAGCGCATGCGGCAGACCCTGCAGCGGGAAGAGATAATGCTGCAGGCCGGGGATCGCTGGCTGCTGGATATGGTGGATCCCATCCTGGATGAGGCCGGCGCCCTCATCGGCGCGGTGCATCTCATCACGGATCTGACCACCATGAAGCGCGCCGAAGCCGCCCTGCGGGAGAGTGAAGAGAGATTCCGGGCCATTTTCGACCAGGCGGCGGTGGGCGTGGCCCAGGTGGAGCTGGCCACCGGACGCTTCCTCAAAATCAACCAAAAATATTGTGATATCGTTGGGTTCACCCGGGAAGAAATGATGACCACCACCTCTATAAACCTCACCCACCCGGATGATCTCCCGGCCTATCTGGACCACATGCGAAAGCTCCAGGACGGCCTGATCCGGCAATTCTCTCTGGAAAAGCGTTACCGCCGCAAGGACGACTCTTTGGTGTGGGTGAACCTGACGGTATCGCCCATGTGGAAGGTGGGAGCGCCCGCGCATCACCACATTGCGGTGGTGGAAGACATCAGCGCCCGCAAGCAGGCAGAGGCGGAAGTCAGGCGGAGTTTGGATAAATTGCACCAAACCTTAAAGGGGACCGTCGCGGCGTTAGCCAACACCGTGGAAACCAAAGACCCTTATACCGCCGGGCACCAGCGGCGGGTGGCGCAATTGGCCAGCGCCATAGCCCGGGAACTGGCGTGGTCGCCGCATCAGGTTGAAGGCATCCAGGTGCTCAGCTTTCTCCATGACATGGGCAAGATCGCCGTGCCCGCCGAGATCCTCAGTAAGCCCGGTAGGTTGACCCCATACGAGTTCAACCTCATCAAAGCTCACCCCCAGGTGGGGTATGACATCCTGAAAGACATCGACTTCCCCTGGCCCGTGGCCCAGGCAGTGCTCCAGCACCACGAGCGCCTGAATGGCTCCGGCTACCCCGCGGGCTTGACTGCCACGGAGATTATCCCGGAGGCCAAAGTCCTGGCCGTGGCCGACGTGGTGGAGGCCATGGCCTCCCACCGGCCCTACCGCCCGGCCAGGGGAATTGATAAGGCCCTGGAGGAAGTCACCCTGAATCAGGGCGAACTTTATGACCCTGAAGCAGTGATGGCGTGCGTCAAACTTTTTCGCGAGTCCGACTTTGTTTTCGACTAAACCGGCGCCCAGGCCTTGGAGGCGGACCTGCCAAAATCCGGCTCCCCGGGACCGCGGCAACGGCTGCTGACCCCGCCCGGTAAAAACCTTCTCCGCCATCAGCCCCGACCGGCCAAAAGCGCCGACGCCATCAGCTTATGAGGTCACGGTAATATCTGCCGGGATATGCGGTCAGGCCTGTATCCGGGTTCGCAACCAGGAGAGGGCGTAATCCTGCGCCCTCAGGGCGTCGTCGGCCACCCAGAAGCCGATGTGGGAGCCGTCCTTGATCCAGAAGAGTTCCGCTCCGGCAATGGTGGCTTGGGCATACTCCGCATGTCGGGGCGGCACGTCCTTGTCGGCGGTGCCATGCATAATCAGGGTCGGGCAGGCGATGGGGGCCAGGGGGAGCTGGGTTATCGCCGCCAACTGGGTGAGGTCGTTATGAATCCCTGCCTGCCGTTCCTGGAAACGTTGGCTCATCGTGGCCATCAGGAACCGCAGGAACGCGAACTTGCCGGCATCCTGGACGATATGCTGAGCCCGCGCGGCGATTTCCTCACGATCCAGAGTGCTCTCGGTCTGCAGGAAGCTTTTCACCATGGCTGCCGGGAAATGATCGAGAATGAAACCCAGGAGCCAAATGCCGGTCTTGCTTAAATAGAGCTTTTCCTCCAGGGGGCTGATATCGGGTTTGTAGGAGAGGCAGACGGAATCAATTTCGATAAGACACGAGACCTTATCCGGGAATCGGGCCGCCAGGAGATAGCTGGACGGTCCGCCGGCGGAGGCGCCGATGACCGGGACCTGTCTGAGTTGGAGGGCGTCCAGCAGGGCGGCCAGGACCTCGGCTTGCTCCTCCGGGGTGCGGCCCGAGTCGAGGGGCGTGCCCAGGTAACCCGGCCTCGAAGGGGCGATGATCTTGAAGCCGTTGACCTGGAAAAACTCCCCGAGTCCCAGTCCCTGGTCGCAACCGCCCGGCCCGCCATGGACGGATAAGAGCGGGGGCCCTTGACCGCGTTCGGCGTATTCCACCGGGCCTTTGGCGGTTTCGATGACCTGCGGCGGGTGGGTTAAGCATTCTTTGAGTTCGGCCGGCGTGGGAAAATGTATCGCAGTCATGATTCCTCCTTCTGAGCAGACCTCCATGCGGGCCTCTCTCTGCCGGGGTCGGCGCCGCCGTTCCCGGCACTTATCCTGCAAACAATTTTCAAACCCAGATTTCCTCCGGCAAGTCATTCTGGACATAGCTAAGAATCTCGTATTTTTCAGAGGTTGAGAGCCTTCGGTCCGTTCCGGATGACTTGAAAAGAGGTTTCGCAATGACTTGTAGTTAGAGTCGGCAAATGCCGCCAAATTATCAAGGAAATTCTGCCGGATAAATTATCTAGGCGGGGGTGGCAATACCTCGTCACTTTCCTGACAACCGTGCCCAAGACCCTGGCCCAATCTGGTGGTCCGTAATTTTACCGGCGACAGGCGCCAGCAATCTAAAATGAACTTCACATCTTTGACTTAACGGGGACAATTTTCTATAATTTTGCCATTGCTTGGGTCAGGCGGAAAATGAGATTCTGCTCAATATATAGTGTTAGAAATCAGGGGAAAAGATATGGAAGATCTATGGAAGAAAACGGCTATTACGGCTGGAATCATTGGTATCATTTACGTGGTTTTATTTTTATTCTTCGATAGAGCCATTGATCTCTGGATACATAATAATTGCGCCAATACATGGATTCCTCAATTAGGCGGTCATATCTCCTCCTTGGGCAACGGACCATTCATCAAGCTACTATTGGCCATTGGCTTTATTTTCATAATTGTTGTTGATCCAGGCTTAAAAAAACGATGGACCAGATATTTGCTTTATATCTGCGTCAGTGTGGCCATAGCGATTATTATAGGCGAGGGGATGAAATATTTACTTGGACGCTACCGGCCCATAATGCTGTTCAAGGAAAACCTTTATGGGCTACATTTCTTTTCCTCCCAATGGGCTTTAAATTCCAATCCCTCGGGCCACACCTTAAGAGCATTTGCCCTCTTAACCGCGCTATCCTTGCTGTATCGGCGCTTCACCGTGGTATTTATCTCAGTGGCCGGATTAATCGGGGCCAGTCGTGTCGCGGTAACCGCGCATTATCCCAGTGATGTGCTTTTGGGGGCGTTTATCGGCAGCTTTACCGCGCTGTGGACTTATCAGTATTTTTTTGGCCAAGATGGTAAATTCGCAGGATAGGCAGGGCGGCGGGTGGCGTCGACCCCCTGAAAGCTGACTCCCGGCGGCCTCGTGGGCGGCATAATATGGCGAAACCGGCCCCAACGGTGACTCTATCCTTGCCAGCCGGAACTCCTGAGGGTATCATGCGCCATATGGGGCGCATTTGGGAGTGGCGGGAGGAGGCCGCCGGAGAGTTTTGGGAAGAGGCGCGCCAAGTCCTGGACCGGAACGGCGTCATCGCGGTGCCCACGGAAACTTTTTACGGGTTGGCCGTCAACCCCTTTCAGGAGGAGGCCCTGGACCGGCTCTTTGCCCTCAAGGGGCGAGCCCCGGACAAACCGGTGCTGGTGCTGGTGGCCGGGCCGGAGATGCTGGACCAGGTGGTGCGGGAAATCCCGGCGGCCGCCGCCGGGCTCATGGCGCGATTCTGGCCCGGCCCCCTGACCATCATCTTTCCCAGCCAACCCCACCTGCCCCGGCGCCTCACCGGGGGGACCGGGACCATCGGGGTGCGCCAGCCCCGCCAGGATCTCACCTGCCGCCTGATCACCGCGCTGGGGCGCCCCATCACCGGCACCAGCGCCAATCGCGCCAGCCGGCCGCCCCTCACCAGGGCCGCGGCGGTGGCCCGGGAATTCGGGGACGGGGTGAACCTGATCCTGGAGGCGGGTCCCTGCCCGGGTGGTCTGCCGTCCACCATCGTGGATATCACGACCTCCCCGCCCCGGCTGGTCAGGGCCGGGGCGATTCCAGCGGCCGTGCTGCTGGAGGTCATACCGGAGATGCAGCCATTAGTTAACATGGGGGACTCATCGTGAAAGACCCGGCAGTGGTGGGCATCGATTTGGGGGGGACCAATGTCCGGCTGGCCCTGGTGAGTCCCCAGGGGCAGATCCTGTCCCGGTGGGAACGCACCACGGCTTCCATGCCCGACCAGGAAACCCTGGTGAAGACCCTGGCCGGCGACCTGGCCCACGCCGACCAAGAGGCCCGGGACCAGGGCCGGGAGATCAAGGGCGGGGGCATCGGGGTGCCGGGGCGGGTTTTGCCCCAGGAAGGCCGGGTGGTCTTCTCCCCCAACATCCCGGCTTTGGATGAGTGCCCCCTGGTGGCCGGCCTGGCCCGGCAGATCAAATGGCCCCTGTTCCTGGAAAACGACGCCAACCTCTTTGCCCTGGGGGAACACTGGCTGGGGGCCGGAGTGGGCCATCACCACATGCTGGGGATCACCCTGGGCACCGGGGTGGGCGGCGGGCTGATCCTCAATGACCGGCTGTGGGCCGGGACCCAGGGCACGGCCGGGGAAGTGGGGCACCTGACCGTGGACCCGGAAGGCCGCCGTTGCCACTGCGGCAACCGGGGCTGTCTGGAGACCATGGCCTCGGGCTTCTGGACGGTGACCTGGGTTAAGGAGCAACTGGCCCAGAACGCCTCTTCCTGGCTCCGGGAACTCTATGAAGCCGACCCCGACGCCATTCAGGGCGAGACCCTGGTGGTGGCGGCCTTACAGCGGGACCCCCTGGCCCTGCGGGCCTTTGACCGGGTGGGGAAGAGCCTGGGACAGGCCATTGCCGGGGTGGTGCATCTCCTGGGGATTTCCCGGGTGGTGATCGGCGGCCGCTTTGCCCGGGCCTGGGAGGTGTTTAAATTTCCCCTGGAGGAGGAGCTGCACCGGCGCCTGACCCTGTTTCCCCCGGAGGCGGTGAGCGTCTGTCCGGCGCAGTTGGGAGACGACGCCGGCCTGGTGGGGGCCGCCCGCCTGGCCTGGGATGCCTTAGAAGAACAATAAGCAGAAGGGGGGGCGGGCCGCGCCCTGACGCGACGCCTGCACCTCAAAATCAGGAATCCCAGCCGGGCGGCGCCCCGGAGGGACGCCGCGCCGGTGCAAGCCCCCCGCTTACTCTTCCGGGATGACGTAAAGCAGTTCGTAGCGGGCGGCCAGTTCAGCTTTGGCCGCGGCTACGGCGTCCGGGGCCAGGTTCTTGACCCGGATGTAAACATCCCGGTAACCGTCCTGAGACGCAGCATAGGAAGAAAGCAGGCTGACAAACCGGGCGCCCCGGTCCCGGAGGAGGTCCACCACGTCCTTGATGAGGCCGGGCCGGTCTTCCAGGCGCAGGGCGAACTGCACGCCGCCCTGGAGAACGCCGGTAATGTGCATGAAGGCCCGGAACACGTCGGATTGGGTGATGATCCCCACCACCTGCTCGCTCTTATCCACCACGGGCAAGCCTGAGAAGGTATGCTCCAGCATGAGTTGGGCCGCGTGCTCCACCGTGTCATCCTGGATGACGCTGAGGGGATTACGGCTCATGATCTCCTTGACCTGGAGTTCGGCCAGGAGATAGTAAAGCTCATGGACATCCAGGGTGGTGGCCTTGGAGGGCGAGGCCTCCTTCAGGTCCCGGTCGGTCACCATACCCACCAGCTTCCCCTGGGTCACCACCGGCAGCCGCCGGAAGCGCTTCTCCTTCATGATATGAATGGCCTTGATCATGGAGGTGTCTTCGGTAATGGTGACGGGGTCTTTGGTCATCCAATCCTTGATCAGCATGTGCCATCTCCGTTCAGCAGGAATTGCGGGTTGGGGGCCATGGTCCCACCGGCCGGCGGCGCCCCGGTCCCGGTCCGGTTAAAGACGCGGTTCTTCGTTCTTAAAGAAGCGTTCCAGATTGTCCCGGTGGCAGACCAGGATGAGGCCCGAGAGGACCCCGGCCAGGAGCAGATATGCCTTGGAGTCGGCAAACAGTCCCACGGCCACCGGCAGCAGCCAGGCGCAGATCAGGGCGCTGATGGAGAAGATCCGGGTCTGGGACAGGGCTATTACATAGACCACCGCCAGGTTGAGCGCGGCCCAGGGGGCCAGCACGGCCACGACGCCAAAGGTGGTGGCCACGCCTTTGCCGCCCTTGAATTTCAGGTATATGGGAAAGACATGGCCCAGGACCGCGGCCGCGGCTACCAGGGCCACGCCGCTCTCCTGCCAGGCCCCCAGGGAGGTGAGCCAGGCTTGGGCCAGGGCCACCGGCAGGGCGCCCTTGGCCACGTCGCCCAGCAGGGTGAGGCCCCCGGCCTTGAAGCCCAACAGGCGGTAGAGATTGGCGGTCCCCAGATTGCCGCTGCCCAGCCCCCGGGGGTCCGGCCCTCCCAAGACCCGGGCCACCAAAAGCCCCGAAGGGATGGAGCCCAGCAAATAGGCCAGAACCACCAGGCCCACCAGATAGTGCATCAGATTTCCTTGGTTGCAGATTTTACGTGCCCGGCGCCCACGGGACGCCTGGGGAAATTTTGGAGAAAATCCCGGCAAATGTCGATAGAAAAATGGCCTCCGGCAGATAGTTCAAACAGAGGCGGCTTATGACCGCGGCCGGGACTGCCTGACCCTACTTGTAATTGTCCGCCAGGGGCTCGTAATAGGACCGGGGATGCTTGCAGGACGGGCAGACCTCCGGGGCCTCCTTGCCGGTGACGAGATAGCCGCAGTTGCGGCAGTGCCAGGTGACGGGCTCGTCCCGCTTGAACATGGCGCCGTTCTGGACGTGCTCCGCCAGGGCCCGGTAGCGGGATTCATGGAAGTGCTCCACCTTGGCGATCTCCCGGAAGGAAGCGGCGATCTCCGCGAAACCCTCCTGCTGCGCCACTTCGGCGAAATTCTGATACATGGTGGTCCATTCGTAATTCTCGCCTTCGGCCGCGGCCAAGAGATTGCTCAAGGTGTCCCCCAGGTGAAAGGGAAAACCGGCCACGATTTCGGCGCTGCCGTCCCCCAGGTGTTTGAAGAAGACCTTGGCGTGCTCCTTTTCGTTTTCGGCGGTCTCCAGGAAAATGGCGGCGATTAACTCGTAGCCCGCCTTCTTGGCTTCGCTGGCATAAAAGGTATACCGATTCCGGGCCTGGGACTCCCCGGCAAAGGCGATGAGCAGGTTTTTTTCGGTCTGGGAACCCTGCAACTCCATGGACAATCCTCCTTTGGAAAATTTTTCTCTGACGATTGACCCTCTTGCAAATATATCCATGACGGTCATTCTGAGGGAGCGGAGCGACCGAAGAATCTCATAATCCGTTGAAAAGACGAGATCCTTGCGCTCAGGATGACAAAGTGCCTTTTGGCAAGAGGCTCAATTAATATTATGTATGATGATAAGCGCTCTCTCCCCGGTTGGCCAGCCCCACGGCCCAGAATTATCGGGCCTAAAAGCCTAAGGGGTAACCCAAGTTAACCGGACCCCCAGCTTTGAGCGCGGTGCCGCGGCAGACTATTGCTCCCAGAGAGTTTGACCGCAATCCTTCAGGTCATAGCCGCCCAGGGCCGCGGCGGCCGCCTGGAATTCCGGGGAGCGGATGACCGAGAGCAGAGTCTGGAAGCGCGGGTCGGCAAAGGTGGTCTCCGGGACCACCAGGTCATAGCGTTCCGGCAGCAGGGGGATGAAATCCAGCCCCAGGGCCCGGGCCGCGGCCAAAATCCCCAGGCCGACGTCGGCGGTGCCGGAGGCGACATTCACCGCCACGGCCATGTGGGTGTACTCTTCCCGGGCGTAGCCCTGGACCTGGCCGGGGTCCAGGCCTGCCTCTTTAAGCAGGTAATCCAGCAGGAGGCGGGTGCCGGCCCCCCGCTGGCGGTTGATGAAGCTGATCTCACGTCGCGCCAGGTCTTGGATAGTCCGGATATGCTTGGGGTTGCCCGGGGCCACCATCAAGCCCTGCTCCCGCCAGGCCAGGTTGATGAGCTTCAGGGGCACCCCCGGCAGATGGCGCTGGATGAAGGGCACGTTGTAGGTGTTGGTCTCCGGGTCCAGCAGGTGGCTGCCCCCCAGGTGGGCCCGGCCCTGGCGCAGGGCCATCAGGCCCCCCAGGCTGCCCACGTGGCCGGAGGACAGGCGCAGGCGGTGGTCCCGGCGGCGCAGCAGGGTGGCCAGGAGGTCAAGGGTGTTGTCATGGCTGCCCAGCACCACCAGGGTGCCCTCAAGGTCTTCGGGGGACACCAGCAGTTCCGCGGTGACCGGCCGGTCCTCTTCCAGGCCCTCGCTCAAGGCCGGCACCACCAGCATGCCGTCGGCCCGCACCAGGGAGGTGATGGTCCCGGCGCCCCGGGGCAGCGGGGTGGCGATGACCTTGTTTTCCACCCTTCCTAAGGTCACCCGGATAAATTCCGTCAGGCCGGGCTTGGAGGGCAGGTTCTGGGCCGGATACACCGTCAGGGCGGCCCGGGCCGATAGGCGGCGGCCCGCCAGACCGGCGATGAAGGGCGCGGCGAACTGCTCGAAGGAGAGCACCGCGGACACGGGATAGCCCGGGTTGCCGATGACCGGCTTGCCGTTCACCACCCCCAGGACCGTGGGTTTGCCCGGCATCATGGCGACCCCGTGCACCAGCACCTCGCCCAGGGAGTCGATGGCCTGGTAAGTGTAGTCCTCGGTGCCGGCGGAGGAGCCGGCGTTGATCAGCACCAGGTCGGCCGCGGCGATGGCATCTTTGAGGGCCGCGGCCAGACCGCCGGGGTCATCCGGGACGATGGGCCGGACCTCCGGCACCCCTCCGGCGTCGGTGACCAGCCCCGAAAGGATGACGGAGTTGAACTCCGGCAGCCGGCCCGGGGGCAAGTCCCGGTCCAGGTCCGTCACCGGAACCAGTTCGGCGCCGGTGGGGATGATGACGACCCGGGGCCGGCGGCGCACCGGCACCCGGGTGACCCCCGCGGCCAGCAAGGCCCCTTGGTCCCAGGGGGTGATCTCCACTCCTTCCGGGAGCACCATTTCGCCCACCACCAGATCCTCGCCCACCCGGCGGACGTGCTGCCAAGGAAAGGTGGGGCCTTCCACCGTGATGGGGTCGGCCTCCGGGTCCGGGACCTGCTCCACCATAATCACCGCATCGGTCGAGGGCGGCATGAGGTGTCCGGTGTTGATGGGAAAGGCCTCCCGGCCCAGGGCCAAATGTTTAGGACGGTCGGGGGTGGCCCCGAAGGTCGCGGCCGCGGCCACGGCAAAACCGTCCATGGCCGCCTGATGGGCCCCGGGGGAGGACCGGCGGGCCATGACCGGCGCGGCGGTCACCCGGCCATGGGCCGCGGCCACGGCGACCTCCTCGGCCTGGGCCAACCCGTCCAGATCAAACCGGGCCAACCACAACTCCCGGGCCTCGGCCAACGACTTCATGCTGAGATAGATGCGGCGTTTCATGGGGTTTTCCTTGTCATTCTGGGTGAACCATAGGCTTATGAGCGTCTACCAGGGAAAACTTCATCTGTAATGGTCAAGATATGACCAGACAACCTCTCCATCAAGGCATAATATCATCAAAGAAAAAAAAGGATTCTGGAAATCCCCCCAAAAAAGGTCAATGGCGCTATGCATATCTGGATTTGTCGCATATGTGAGGATAATTGCACTTGCAGCTATGAAGACTGATAACCCAGATTTTTTGGTCGAAAACCGAACCCCGCGTTACTGCGGCAGGATGGTATCCCCAAACAGGAGATTAATAAAGGCCTGCTTGTAGGGGCTCAGCACCTTGTCCCGGCGCATGACCAGGGCCAGATGGTCCGGCGGGAAATAATGACTCAGGGGAATAAAAGCCAGGGGCCGGGGCGGCCGCAGGGGCAGGCCCCGGGCCAGGGTGGCGAAGGCCAGGCCCAGGCCGGTTTCCACGTAGCGGGCGCTCAACTCCACGTTGGATGATTCCAGGATGATGCGAAAGGCCAGGCCCAGTTTGCGAAACTGCTCCTCCAGGAGGCGCCGGTGGCCGGACTCGGGGTCCCGGGGCGGCACAATCAGGGGGTAGCGGGCGATCTGGGGCCAGGTGACCCGGCGGACCCGGGCCAGGGGGTGATCCAGGGGGGCCAGGAGGACCGGGTCCACCGGCTGCCAGCGCAAGGCTGCCAGGTCCCGGGGGACCAGGGACTCCAGGGCCAGGCCGAAATCGACGTCGCCGGCCTTCACCAGGGCGAGGACGCCGGCCTGGGTCCGGTCCAGGAGGGTGGGCTCCACCTGGGGATACTGCTTAAGGTAGGCCAGGAGGGCCTCGGGCAAGAGGTGATAGAGGGTGGTGAAGGGGGCCGCCAGGCTCAAGGGGCCCTGGGCCCGGCCTTGGAGGGTGCGCAGCTCTTCCTGGAGGCGGTCCCACTCGCCCAGGACTCCCTGGGCAAAGGCCAGGAGCTTGTCGCCGGCGGGGGTGAGCTTGAGGCGGCGCTTGCCCAGGCGTTCCAGGAGGGGACTGCCCAGTTCGTCCTCCAGGGCTTTGACCTGCTGGCTCAGGGCCGACTGGGTCCGAAAGGTGGCCTCGGCCGCCTTGGTGAAGCTGCCCAGTTTCGCCACCTGGTAAAAGCCCAGAAGCTGCTGCCATTCCATAACTATCCCTAATCAATATTATAATTATTATTAATTTTACTTATTTTGATTTTTAGCAGAAATTAATACATAAGAACAAGGAAATTCTTTTGGAGGTGCGTCATGAAGGACTCCCTGCAACCCGGCCTGAAGTTCGAATTCCAGTTCCAGGTGCCGGACACCAAGACGGTGCCCCACCTCTTCCCCGAGTCCCCGGAGTTCCAGCAGATGCCCCGGGTGTTGGCCACCGGCTACATGGTGGGGCTGTTCGAATGGGCCTGCATCCAGGCGCTCAACCCGCATCTCGACTGGCCCCGGGAACAGACGGTGGGCATCGGGGTCAACCTGAGCCACGTGGCCGCGACGCCGCCGGGCCTGGTGGTCACGGTCCGGGTCCTGCTGGAGAAGGTGGAAGGCCGCAAGCTCACCCTGTTCATCGAGGCCGA
>CAYNMI010000024.1:0-16529 GCA_964398095.1 uncultured Desulfobacca sp. | reverse complement strand
ACTGCCCACTTTGACAGACAAAAAATATCAAATGAAATAAAGGGGCGACCCGGCGGGTCGCCCTTACTTATGGGATTGGGGGAGGGGGTAAGGGCTTTCGCCCTTAGCCCCCTCCCCCAAAAATCTTATCCCGATTTCTTGTAGGGGCGCACCCATGTGTGCGCCCTACTGAGGGCGGACACGCAGGTCCGCCCCTACACCAAACTCTTATACAGTTCCAGGTACTTCCGGGCGGAGACTTTCCAGGAGAAGTCCTGGTTCATGGCCTGTTGCATGATGCGGCGCCACAGGTCTTGATCGGCGTAGGCGTCCAGGGCGGTATAGATGGCCTTGAGGAAGGCCTCCGGGGTATAGTCGGTGAACACGAAGCCGGTGCCCGGGATTTTGGGGTCTCCCACCGGAGTGACGGTATCGGCCAGGCCCCCGGTGGCCCGGACCACGGGGATGGTGCCGTACTTCATGGAGTAGATCTGGTTGAGGCCGCAGGGTTCGTAGCGGGACGGCATGAGGAACATGTCGGCCCCGGCCTCCATGAGGTGGGCCAGTTGGTTATCGAAGGCGATTTTCACGCCCAGCCTGCCCTTATACTTGGGGGCCTCGGCCTGGAGCCAGCGGTGGTACTTCTCCTCGCCGGTGCCCAGGATGACCACCATGAGCTTCTGCTTCATGAGTTGGGGCAGAATCTGCTCCACCAGGTCGAAGCCCTTCTGGTCCGCCAGGCGGGAGATGATGGCCAGGATGGGGGCGCCGGCCAGTTTGGGGTCGAGGCCGAAGGCCGCCATGAGGGCCTTTTTGTCCGCGGCCTTGCCCTTCAGGTCGTCCGGGCTGAATTTGGCCGGGATGAGCGTATCGGTTTCGGGGCTCCAGTCTTTATAGTCCACGCCGTTGAGGATGCCGTGCAACTGCGCCGCCCGGGTTTTCAGCACGCCTTCCAGGCCGTAGCCGAATTCGGGGGTCTGGATCTCGACGCTGTAGGTGGGGCTCACGGTGGTGACCGCGTCGGCGCTGACAATGCCGCCTTTGAGCAGGTTGATCTTACCGTAATATTCCAGGCCGTCCATGGAGTAGAGGGACCAGTCCAGGCCCAGCAGGGGGTATTTTTCTTTAGGGAAGAGGCCCTGGTAGGCCAGGTTATGGATGGTGAACACGGTTTTGGTCCCGGCCAGGAGGTCCTCGCCGGCCCAGCGGTGGCGGAGGTACACCGGCACCAGGGCGCTCTGCCAGTCGTGGCAGTGAATCACGTCCGGGTGGAAATCCAGGGCTCGGCAGAAGGGCAGGACCGCGCCGCAGAAAAAGGCGAAGCGCTCCAGGTTGTCGAAGTAATCCCCCCGGGGGGTGCCGTAGAGCTGGCTCCGTTCGTAAAATTCGTCCCGCTCCACAAAGTAGAAGGGGGAGCCCGAGGCGGCGGGGGCCAGGAGGTTGAAGGGGTGGTTGATCAGCCCGAGGTCCACTTCCAAGTCCTCGGCGATGAGGGTGGTGGGGACCTTGCCCTGTTTCACCATGCCGTAGTAGGGCATGAGGACCTTGATTTCGACCCCCTGGTCTTCCAGGGCCTGGGGCAGGGTGCCCACCACATCGGCCAGACCGCCGGTCTTGGCAAAGGGCACGCCTTCCGAGGCAACAAACAACACGCGCAGTTTCCGGCCCATGAGTTCTCCTTGGTGTAGCAGTTAGCCGTTAGCAATTAGCCTTCAGGAAAAGCATCTGATCGCAAGATATTACGCGAAGCAGAAAGGCAATCACCTTCACCCCCACCCCAGCCCTCCCCCCTCAAGGGGGAGGGAGAAGAGGCAGGAACCGCTTTTTTACTCTGGTTAATAACTTTTTTTTGCTAACCGCTAACTGCTAATTGCTAGCTGCTAATATTTATAGATCAGCTCGATATCCGAAGCCACGAAGCCTTTTTCGCCCTCGTTAAGGGTGAACTCGAAGATGAAATCCCGGCTGGGGAGGTTCTCGGGATTAATCCCCGACGGCAGGTCCTTTTCCATGAAGAAGACCGAGGTATAGGGCGATTCCTCCAGGCGGGTGTCGGTGATCCAGACCTTGCCGAAACTGTGCATGAAGCGGAAAAACCCGTAGGAGCGGTCCACAAAGTACTTGGTGCACACGCCCCGGACCCGGCTGCCCACCTCCCCCCAGGCGGGGGCCCCGGCAAAGGGCGGGGTGGTGGGCAACAGCCCCGGCACCAGGTAGCCGGGCACGAAGAGGTCCACCTCCCGGCGCAGCCGCCCCGAGACGTTGGCAAAGGCCACCAGCTCCACCCGGCAGCCCTTGTTTTGGGCCATGGTGACCACGCTGCAGAAATCGCCGTCACCGGTGAACAGGTAGATCAGGTCCAGACGGTCGGATTGGGCCACGATGTCCAGGCCCATTTCCATGTCCAGGTTGGCCTTGCCGTAGGTGCGGCCGGAATCGTCGGTGTACCACCGGATGGGCTTCTCAATGGCTTTGAAACCCAAGTCCCGCAAGGTCAGGATAAAATTCAAGGTCGTCTTGTAATTGGGGTCGGAACCGGCCCGCTCTTCGTCAATGGCCACATAGGCATTGAGGCGCATGACCTGATCGCCGTCCCGGCCGACAAAGCGCCGGATCACTTCATAGCGCATGCCGTAGCCGCCGTTGCGCATGATATTCATGGAGTCCACATAGACCCCGATTTTGCGTACTGACATAATAAGCCAACTCCTTTGTGTGTTGCGACTAATATCCGCCGGAATTCTCAAAGCGCCCCGGGGCCTGGCTCCTGGAGCACAGGTCCGGCCGGGAGGGTCTCAAGTGCAGGATAAATATTCATAAACCGCCGGCTAATACTTCACCACCGTCATTAATAAAAGGTTGGTTCTCCGGGCCGCGGCCCAAAGGGCCGGGCGTCGGTCAAGACCCTGCCTGCCCGCCGCAAAACGGCCTGCAAATATATGGGCAGATAAGGCCGCGAGGCGAAGAACTCCGGGCCCAACCACCGGAGGGAGGTCAGGTCCCGGTCCCGAAGGCGGGCCGCCACGGTTGCGGCCTCGGGCCACGCCAGGTCCGGGCCCCCGGCCAGGTGAAAACCGTACAGATCCATAAAACTGGGGACAAACGCGGTATAGGCCACCACCTGGGGCAAGACGGCCCCCAGGGTGGCATGGATATCCGCCATCAGGTGGCCCTGGAGGCCGGCGGAGCCGGATTGCACGGCTACCAGGCCGCCGGGGGCCAGCTTGCTCCGGACCAGTTCGTACATTTCCCGGGTGAAGAGCGTGAGGGCCGGTCCCGCCTCCAGGGGTTCGGGCAAATCCAGGATAATGACGTCCAGGGCGCCGTCGGGCTGGGCCGCCAGCCAGGCGCGGCCGTCGGCCAGGACCAGTTCGGTGCGGGGATCATCAAAGGCGCCGGCGTGAAAGGCGGGCAGCCATTCCTTACAGAGACCCACCAGTTCCCCGTCGATATCCACCATCAGCGCCCGGCGCACCCCGGGGTGGCGCAGGACCTCCCGCAGGGTGGCCCCTTCGCCTCCCCCCATCACCAGCACCCGCCGGGGGTCGGGGTGCGCCAGCATGGCCGGCTGCACCAGGGCCTCGTGATAGATGAATTCATCCACCTCCGCGGATTGCAGCCTGCCGTCCAGGATGAGCATGCGGCCCCAGAGCCGGTTCTCAAAGATCTCGAAGGACTGGAACTCGGTCCGGCCCGACACCACGACCCGGTCCCGGCGAAACCCCGTGAGGTCGAACCGGTGGTTCAGGTCCAGGTACCACTCTTTAAGGGACCACTCTCCGGGTTTTTTAGGGTTTCCGGTCATGCTTGCCTTGCCTTTCTCCTGCCTTAAGACTGAAAGTTTAGAGAAAAACGGCGCCCGCCGCAAGCTAGTTCTCCCAAGGCCGCGGCCCTGGGCGCCCTGGCCCAGGCCCGCAACCCCGCTGCCGGCCGGATTTCAGGGGCGGCGGCGTCCTGGACGGCAGTTCAGCCTAACCTATTTTTAAATATCGGGCCAACTTCCCCTCACATTGCCAGCCGCGGCGCGCCTCCCCGGCGTCATTGCCCCGGGGGCGCCGATGCGGTAGAATAGGCCAGCGGGAGCCGGGGCGGATGCGGGAAGTCTGGCGCATGTGGAATTATTCAACCATGGTGGTCCTGACGGTGCTCACCGCCGGGACCTTCGCCGCCATCCTCATCCCCTTCAAGGGCATCCCCCTCATCCCGGGGCTCACGGAGCTACGCCCCGCCAATGTCATTCCCGTGGTCTTCGGCCTGCTCTTCGGCCCGGCGGGGGCGTGGGGCGCGGCCTTCGGCAACCTCATCGGCGACTTTTTCGGCACCCTGGGGGTGGGCAGTTTCTTCGGGTTTTGGGGCAATTTCCTGGCCGCGTACCTGACTTACAAGGTCTGGGGCGACCGGCCCTTGGCCGATCTGCCGCGCCAGGTGCCCCGCTTCATCGGCGCGGTGGTCCTGGGGGCCTGGGCCTGCGCCCTGGTGATCGGCTTCGGGGTGGAGGTCTTCAAACTCCTGCCCTTCTCGGTCATCGCCCTGGCGGTTTTCATCAACAACGCGGTCATCGCCCTGGTCCTGGGTCCCTTTCTCCTGAAGCTGCTGGAACCCCGGGTGAGCCGCTGGGACCTGGCCTGGACCGAACAGATGGACCCGGAGGACCGCCTTCCCGGCCCGGCCCGGCGGCTGGGGCTGATTTTGGCATGGCTGGGAGCCGGCGGCGGCTACCTGGGGGGTCTGGCCCTGGGGACCGGCCTGGTCAGCATCCCGGGGCTGCCGGCCCTGTGGGTGTTGCTTTTGCCGTTCCTGGTGCTGCTGCTGGCAGGGTGTTGGCTGTTGTGAAGTATCATTAGTAGCCGTAGGCTTTACCGTGAAAAACCAAATCCCCCTAAATCCCCCTTTGCTAAAGGGGGACTTTTAAACCCGCCTTTGGAAAAGGGGGGCAGGGGGGATTTCTATAACCTCCTGAAATCCCCCTAAATCCCCCTTCAAAAAGGGGGACTTTAACACAGCTTTTGGTAGGACCAGGCAAAATAATTGCCATACGATTTATGAAGCATGACAATAGGGTTACGTTCCAGTTTATTGCTATTTTTTTGGTAAAGGGCCACGTTCATAATTACCATTACTGACTTATATTTCCGTTACAAAAAGGCTGACCGGCCGGTCTTTGACGGCCTGAATCTGGCCGTGGGGACCGGGGAGCGGGTGGCGATCCTGGGTCCCAGCGAGGCCGGGAAATCCACCCTGGCCCTGGGTCTTCAGGGCCTCATCCCCCGGATGATCAAGGGGGATTTTCGGGGGTTGATCGAGGTGGATGGGGTGCGCACCGCCACCTGCCGGCCCCGGCAACTGGCGGGACGGGTGGGGATTCTGTTCCAGGATTTTGAGGCCCAGCTCTTCGCCACCCGGGTGGATCAGGAAGTGGCCTTCGGGCCGGAAAATCTGGGGCTGCCCCGGGAGGAACTGCGGCAACGGGTGGGGGAGTGTCTGGCCCGCCTGGGGCTGGCGGGGCTGGATGACCGGGACCCCGCCACCCTCTCCGGCGGCCAGAAACAGCTCCTGGCCCTGGCCGGGGTCCTGGCCCTGGCGCCGCAGCTTCTGGTCCTGGATGAACCCACCACCGATCTCGACCCCCTGCGGGTGGAAGAGCTGCTAGACACCCTGGACCGCCTGGGCCGGACCCGGGACCTGACCCTGGTGCTCCTGGGGGAGGATCTGCGCCTGGCCCGCCTGTGCTCCCGGATCGTGCTCCTTTGCCGGGGTCAAATCCTGGCGGACGGCCCCCCGGCGCGGATTTTGCGGGAGGTGGAACTCCTGCGGGAACTCGGCCTCAAGCCGCCGGAGCTGCCCGCCCTGTTCCACGACCTGGGCCAGACGACCTTGCCCCTCAGCCTGGCGGCGGCGGTGGAGCAGGCCCGGGGCCTGGGGTGGGACAGGCCGGGTGCGGCTGAAATAGATCTAGCCCCTGAGGGTGGCGGGCGGGGACGCCCGCCCTACGAAGACTTGCCCCACGGACCCCCGCCCGGCCCAGGCGAAATCCTGGCCCTGCGCGAGGTGACTTTTGCCTATCCGGGCCGCCCCCCGGTGGTCCGGGACTTCTCCCTGGCCTTCCGGGACGGCGAACTCACCGCCATTTTGGGGCCCAACGGCAGCGGCAAGACCACAGTGCTCAAGCTCCTCCGGGGCTTATTGACCCCCCAATCCGGGGAAGTATGGCAGGACCCTCATGAAAAAATCCGGGTGGGCTATGTCTTTCAAAACCCGGATTACCAACTGTTCGCCGAAGAGGTCTGGGAAGAGGTGGCCTTTGGGGTCCGCCTCCTGGGGCTGGCGCCCGGGGAGGTGGAGGGCCGGGTGGAGGAGGCCCTGACCCATGTCAACCTCCTGGACCGGGCCCGGGACGACCCCTTCTCCCTCACCAAGGGGCAGCGCCAGCGCCTGGCGGTGGCGGGGGTCCTGGCTTTGGCTCCCCGGGTGATTATCCTGGATGAGCCCACCACCGGCCTGGATCACCGGGAGCAGCAGGACCTCCTGGGCCTGGTCCGGGAACTCCACGCCCAGGGGCATACGGTGATCATGGTGACCCACTCCATGTGGGCCGCGGCCACCTACGCCCGGCGCCTGGTGGTCCTGCTGGACGGCCGGGTTTTGCTGGACGGCCCCACCCGGCAGGTGCTGGCCGAATCCGAGCTCCTGGCCCGGGCCCGCCTGGCGCCCCCGGCGGTGGTGCAGCTCAGCCGGGCTCTGGGCTTTACGGCCCTGACCCCGGCGGAGTTTCAGGAGCGGGTGGGGGGCCGGGTGTGAATCCCCGGTTGCAGATGGGGTGAAGATTCCTTATGTTTAAGGAGGTATGGCAGATGAGGCGGGCCCACCCCCGATGGAGACACTTTCGCTGATCTTTCCATCTTGTCGAACTGCTAGCTGCTGACTGCTGACTGCTCACTCATACCGAGGAAAAGCCCATGGGCAACGGCGAACCCGGCAAAAACACTTTCTGGAAGGATGCCGGCCAGATTTTCTGGAACTATCACCTCATCGAGGTCCTGGTCTTTCTCTTCCTCATCATGCCGTCCATGGTCCTGTCCTTTCTGATCAGCGGGGTAGGGCGGCTGGACTTTTTCTCCGTAGCCAGCGCCACGGTCATCCGGGACCTGGCCCTGGTCAACCTGGTACTTTACTTCATCTGGCGCAACGGCGAGTCCTTCCGGCAACTGGGCTGGACCTGGAACAACGCGGCCCGGGAGTTGGGCCTGGGCCTGGCCTTGTTTCTCCCCTTCAATTACGGCGCCAGTCTTCTGGAGAGTTTTCTGCGACAGGCCGGGCTCTCCGCCCCGGCCGGGGCCCAGGCGGCTTTTCTCACGGTGCACGGCCCGGCGGAAATCGCCCTGGGCTTCGTGCTGGTAGTCATTGTGGCGTTGGCCGAGGAGACCATTTTCCGGGGTTACCTCCTGCTGCGCTTCCAGGGCGCCCGGATGCGGCCCCTGGCGGCCGCCCTGCTGTCCGCGGTCATCTTTGCCCTGGGGCATGGCTATGAAGGCGCGGCCGGGGTGGTCACCGTGGGGGCCATGGGGCTGACCTTCGCCCTCCTCTACCTGTGGCGGGGGTCCCTGCTGGCGCCGGTCCTCATGCATTTCCTCCAGGACTTTTCCGGGCTCGTTCTGCCGGCCTTACTCAGATGAAGGCCGCTCAGGGTCCGGCGCAAATCTCAGGATATCAGGATTGTCTATGACCAACCTGCGCAGCCATCACGTGGAGCCGCACCTGTTCGTGGTCCTGGGCGCCACCAGCGACCTGATGCGGCGCAAACTCCTCCCGGCCCTCTATCGCCTGCGGGCCAATCAGGCCCTCCCCGCGCCGCTCATCATCCTGGGGGTGTCCCGGCAGGCGGGCCTGACTGACGACGGCTTCCGGGCCCTGGCCGCGGAGGCCCTGGCGGCGGCGGACCCGGGGCCGGACCTTGACCGCCACTGGTGCGGCGAGTGTCTTTACTTTCAGAGCCTGGGGGCGGGGACGCCGGAGGATTTTGGCGCCCTGGCGGGCCGCATCCAGACCCTGGAGCAGCAGCACCGGTTGCCCGGCAACCGGGTATTTTATCTGGCCCTGCCGCCGGCGGCCTATATGCCCACCATTGCCGGCCTGGGGCAGGCCGGGCTCAGCCAGGCCCCGGGCTGGACCCGGCTGGTGGTGGAAAAGCCCTTCGGCAGCGATCTGGCCTCGGCCCAGACCCTCAACGAGCAGATTCACCGCCATTTCGACGAATCCCAGGTCTACCGGATCGACCATTACCTGGGCAAGGAAACCGTCCAGAATCTCTTGATCTTCCGGTTCGCCAACGCCATTTTCGAACCCCTGTGGCACCGGAACCTGGTGAAGAGCGTCCAGATCACGGTGGCGGAAAGCCTGGGGGTGGGGGGGCGAACCGGGTATTACGACCGGGCCGGGGCCCTGCGGGACATGGTCCAGAACCACCTCACCCAACTCCTGGCCCTTACCGCCATGGAGGTGCCGGTGGCCTTCGACGCCGAGAGCATCCGCACCGAAAAGGCCAAGGTCTTGCGGGCCATTCCGCCGGTGCGGCCGGAACAGGTGATCTACGGCCAATACGCCCGGGGCGCCATCAATGGCCGGGAGACGCCGGGGTACCGGGAAGAACCGGGGGTCGCCCCCGACTCCCACACGGAGACCTTCGTGGCCCTGCAGCTCCAGATCGAAAACTGGCGCTGGCAGGGAGTGCCCTTTTACCTGGTGACCGGCAAACGCCTGCCGACGCGGCTCACCCAGATCGCGGTGACCTTCCGGTGCCCGCCGGTGTGGGTCTTCGAGCCCCACTATTCCGGCACGTGCAGCCCCAATGTCCTGGTGTTCACGGTGCAGCCCGACGAGGGCTTTGACCTGCACTTCGAAGTCAAGACGCCGGGGGAACCCCTTAAGCTCAAGACCCAGAGCCTGCGGCACCGCTACGCCGAGGGGCTGGCGCCGCTGCCCGAGGCCTACGAGACCCTCCTGCTGGATATCATGGCCGGGGACCAGACCCTGTTTGTCCGGGCCGACGAAGTGGAGTGGGCCTGGCGGCTCTACGCCCCGGCCCTGGACCCGGCCGCTGCTCAAGTGCTGACCTATGCCGCCGGCGCCTGGGGCCCCCGGGAGGCGGCTGCCGTGATGGAATGGCCGGACCCGACTTTGCTTTATGGGTAGATTTGTGGTAGGAAGTTGAGGGGAGGGCCGGGGGAAGTCAATTCCCCCGCCCTCCCCTCAAACTCCCCTCCCACCCCCCTGTAAGGGGTTGGGGGAGGGAGCCTGAGGGAGGGGGCAGGGGCGGGCGCCCCTGGCCCCCTCCCTCAGCCCCAAAGCCAACCATATGTGGGTCGCCGCGGTACAGCTCAATTCCACTCCGGACCAGGAGGCCAACCTGGGTCGGGCCCAGGCCTTGATTGAGGCGGCCGCCGCCCGGGGGGCGCAGTTGGTGGCCCTGCCGGAGCATTTCGCCTGCTTGGGGCGCGACGCCGACACCGCGGCCGCGGCCCAGCCCCTGGACGGCCCCCTGGTGACCCGTTTCCGGGAACTGGCCGGGAAATTGGGGATATTTCTTCTTCTGGGCTCCTTTCCCGAGCGCACCCCGGGCCAGGCCCGGCCGTACAACACCAGTGTCCTTTTGGGACCCCGGGGCCAGATTCTGGCCGCCTACCGCAAGCTGCACCTCTTCGACGTGGACCTGCCCGGCGCCCCGCCCATCCGGGAGTCGGAGTGGACCCAGCCGGGGGGCGAAGTGGTGGTGGCGGCGCTGCCGGGAACGCCCTGCACCGCGGGGCTGGCCATTTGCTATGACCTGCGCTTTCCCGAACTCTTCCGGGCCCAGGTGAGCCGGGGGGCCAACCTCATCCTGCTCCCCGCGGCGTTCACCGCGGCCACCGGCCGGGATCACTGGGAGGTGCTGCTCCGGGCCCGGGCCATAGAAAATCTGGCGTATGTGGTGGCGCCGGCCCAATACGGGCCACACGTTCCGGGCCGCCGCAGCTACGGGCGCTCCCTCATCATCGACCCCTGGGGTCTGGTGCTGGCCCAGGCCCCGGACGGGGAAGGGGTGATCCTGGCCTACCTGGACTATGAGCGCCTCCAGGGCCGGCGCCGGGAACTGCCCTGCCTGCGCCACCGGCGGCTGCCGTGAGATGAGTGAGCAGTGAGCAGTAAGCAGTGAGCAGTGAGCAGTTAGTGGTTAGTGGTTAGTGGTTAGTGGTTATCTAAATTCCGGATGGGTTATGATTTGGCTGAAAGCTGACGGCTGAAAGCTGATAGCTATTATAAGGAGACCTATGCCGGATTCCCGGCTCCAGTCCGGCCTGCGAGGCCTGTTGCGCTGGTACCTCAGCAAGTTCCCCCTGCGGGACGGCAAGGCTTTTTTTTATGCGCGCCTGCACGCCCGGCTGGCGCCAGCGGACCGCTATGCGGTGGTGCGGCTGGACAAGGGCTTCCGCATGAAGCTGGACCTCTACGACCCCGAACAGCTCAAGGTGTATTTTTACGGGCATTACCACGAGCGCTATGAAGCCGACCTGGTGGCCCGGCTCCTCTCCGGGGACGAGGTTTTCTGGGATGTGGGGGCCAACGTGGGCTATTTCACCCTGATGGCGGCCACGGCGCTGGCCAACCGGGGCCAGATCGCGGCCTTTGAGCCGGGGAAGAACGCCTGGGCCCGGCTGGCGGAAAATATCGCCTTGAACCCCTATGGGAATATCCGGACCTTTGCGGTGGCCGTCACCGACCGGGAGGGCGAGGCGGTGCTCCATCTGGCCGGCGACATTGCCGACAGCAGCGCCAACCTCTTCCAGGCGGGGCAGGCCCAGGCCGGCCAGGAGGTTTGCCGGACCGTGGCCCTGGACCGGTTTCTGGAGGCGGAGGGCCTGCGGCCCCCGGACCTGGTCAAGCTGGACGCGGAGGGGGCGGAGCTGGCGGTGCTCCAGGGGGCGCAGGGAATCATCTCCCGGACGCCGCCGTTATGGTTGATGGAAATGGAAGAAAAGACCCTGAAAGCCGCGGGGGCCAGCAAAAAGGCCATTCAGGACTTCCTGGCGGGCTACGGTTACCGGGCGGCGCACCTCAAAAAGGGGCGCTGGCACGCCACCGCGGACGTTGCGACCGTCAAGGGCCGGAACATTTTCTGGTTCAATCCCGACGTTGCCAAACACCGGGACAAGGCGGCGCGCCTGCCGATACAGGGTAGATATCTATAATTTTTCGCCAGTTGATAAATTTGCATAGATAGCCGCCAGCGGGCCTTGGCTCTTCGAGCCTGCGCGACCCCCTCTAGCCTGTTTGGGGCCGCCTGACCTGCCAGGGTTCAAGGACCTTTGGGGCCTGCCATCAGGAGTTGCAACCGTTCCTGCACTTCGGGGGGAAGCGAGGTGAAATGGATCAGATAGCGCCCCCTGGACGCATCAAAAGGCTGGAGCACCTTGGCGTAAAACTCCGGCGCACCTGTCTCGCCGCGTTCCGCCTCCAAGCGCAATATCAAGTTGGTACGCGGCGCTAGCTGGCAATCCACTTCCACCACCGCCTGCTTCAGGGATATGCTGACCAGGGTGGCGGGCTGCATCGACCCGTCGAGATGTTTGTTGGTCAGCACCAGGTAGTAACAAGGCAAAGGCTGGGCCAGGGTCGCCAAAATCGTCTTCTCCTCCTCAAGCCTCAGGTCCGGATGGTCTGCATGTCCCAGTAAGCCGCGGCATTCGAGGGCCTGGCGCATACCCTTGGCATGGACCTTGACCACGTCACCCAGAATGAGGCCGTCGCCGGCGGCATTGATCAGGCTGGGGGAGACGAGGATTTGCCCGCCCACGGTGAAGCTCTCGATGCGGGCCGTCA
Organism: uncultured Desulfobacca sp.; assembly: GCA_964398095.1. Classification (GTDB taxonomy): domain Bacteria; phylum Desulfobacterota; class Desulfobaccia; order Desulfobaccales; family 0-14-0-80-60-11; genus 0-14-0-80-60-11. The sequence goes on along the minus strand of CAYNMI010000024.1, from coordinate 4,697 downwards.
GGTTGACCGTGCGCCCCACGACTCCGTACTTCGAGCGCTTGGTCGAACCGATGTTGCCCACCACTACCTCTCCGGTATGTATGCCTATCCCCATCTCGATTTCGGGCCAACCCATTTGCAAGTTATGTGCGTTTACCCCGCGCATTGCCTTCTGCATCTCCAGAGCGCAACAGACTGCACGCTGAGCCGCGTCGGGCATGACCATAGGGGCGCCAAACAGCACAAAGATGGCATCCCCGATAATCTCGTCAATGGTCCCGCCGTGGCGGTGAATGATCTCGACCATGACGGAGAGGTAATGGTTTAACAAGGCGACCACATCGGTGGGTTCGAGACGTTCGGCCAGGGCGGTGAAGCCCCTCAAGTCGGACATCAGCAGGGTAACCTGGCGCTTTTCGCCACCGAGCTTGAGGCCTTCGGGCATGTCCAGGAGCACTTCCACAATGTCTTCGCTGGTATAGCGCCCAAAGGTCTCCCGGATAAACTTATTCCGGCGCTCAAGCTCCTTATTCAGATCCACCAGTTGGTCTCGGGAGTCCTTCAGTTGCCGGGTCATGGTATTGAAGGCGGTGGAGAAGTCCCCCATAAAGTCGACTTCCTGCTCCAGATCACCGGCCGCGACTTGTTGGGTCTTCCAGGTAAGGTGCTTCAGATTCGAATGGAGGGCTTTGAATGCCTGGGCTACGGCCATCCGGCCCAGCAAAGGGCGAGTCTCCAGTTCACCCTGGGCAATCTGCTCCATGGCCTCAGCGAAGTTGGCGAACTCCACCAGGAAGCGATTCACGTAGGTAATGAGCTGCCGGAGCTCATTATCCGGGAGGTCGTCCGGCACGGGGATCAAGGGAGGAACTTTTCCGGTCCGCAGGTAGTGAAACGTCGCGGTGATCTGGTCGAGAAGTTCCTCTTCAACTGCGATCATCGCGAAACCTCATTTGGGGTCGACCGTGAAGCGGCAGACCCGGTCTCCGGTGCCCCAGCAGTCCACTTCCTTGACTTTGAAATCCTTCCCCGTGTAAGCCAGCAGCAGGCCCGCGATAAAGCCCTCATCATAGATGCAGACCTCCTCCGAACAAACGGGAATGCCTGAACAATCGAGGTCCTCGGCCACGGTTACCACGAAGGAGCCTTTCTCGTAATCGGCTGATTCCACCCGGAAGATGCCGATGCCAAGTTCCTTCATGGTGCGCTGGACATCGGCAAAGAAGCTGGTCAAGTCGCTTTTATCGGTGAGCATATTGTTGCAGTAACCGGCGCCGGCTTTCTTGCCGGCCTCGAAGAAGATCCGGTCGGCTTCCTCAACCCCGAAATCACGGATGAGGAGGTCGCGCAGGGTGAACTGCATCAGGCGATACACGGACACGTGCATCATCGCACCGAGATTCGGGCGTCCTTTTTCAATATCGCCCAACATACTCCATTCGAACTGGCTTTCGTCCCGCTCCTCTTTAAACATGCTCGCACCTTCCTATGTGAAAATATACTCGTTGCCCAAAGTTCTTTCTCCCGCCCCTCACCCTAACCCTCCCCCCGCCGGGGAGAGAGGGAATAAGAGGAGAAGACTTGGCGCAAATGTTATAAGCGCGGCCGCCTTGCAGTGCATCAGGTTCGCCGCGCCCCGGCATAAAAGTATCCTTCCCTTCCGATTATCGACCATGACTGTTAGCAGCTTGAATCGTCAAGTGAATCATGCCACTGGGGGATTATTTTTTCTCTGATGGTTCCTCCGGTTGGGTTTGCATCTTCACTGCCGGAATGGACTTGAAGTGCAGATCGCGTTGGGGGAAGGGTAGTTCTATGCCATGCTCATGGAACCGCCGCCAGATACCCCAGAGGAGATCGCTCTTCACCGCACCGATGCCGTTTTGGGGGTCGTTGAGCCACACCCGCAATTCGAGGTTGACGGTGCTGTCCCCGAAACCCACCAAATAGCAAACCGGCTTGGGGTCCTTCAAGACCCGGGGGGAGGCCGCGGCGGCCTCCAGCGTCAGATCCCGGGCTTGGTCCAAATCAGCGTTATAGGAAACGCCCACGGGGAGTTCCAGCCGGACGAGATTATTGGAATAGGACCAGTTAATCACCTCGCTGGTTACCAGGTTTTCATTGGGAATGAGGTGCTCCGTGCCATTCCGGGAAATGACCGAGGTATAGCGGGTGCCCAAGAAATTGATCCAGCCGAATTTATTCCCCAGTTGAATGACGTCGCCGGGTTTGATGGATTTATCCGCCAGGATGATGAAGCCGCTCACCAGGTTGGCGAAGACCTTTTGCAGGCCGAAACCCAGCCCCAAGCCCAGGGCGCCGCTGAACAGGGCAAAGACCGTGAGACCCAGCCCCATGTATTGCAAGACCACCACCACCGAGATGCAAAAGAAGAAAATGACCGAGAGCTTGTACAGCAAGATCTGGGCCGCCGCGCTCAGGCCTGATTCCGCGGTCAACCAGAAATGCAGCAGAAACAACAGATTGTGGGACAGCCAATAAAGAAAAAGTAATATCACGACAGCCCGGAAGAGGGTCAACAGAGAAATATGGATCTTGCCGAGATTGAAGTCGATATGCTGCAAGAGCATTAGCCAGGGTCCATTGAGATGGAAGATATAGAGGAAGGCATTGAACCAGAAGAATATCGTGATAATGGTGGCCCAGAACCGGTTTTGCATCTGGCCGGTAATAAAACGCACCAGGGCCAGGGCCAGCAGGCAAATGACGATGGTGTAGAGGCCGTCCCGGGGGAGGTCGAAGTGTGCGGCGATACGATAGGGAATCCATAAAAGGACCAATGCCGCCGCCGGACCTATCACGTAGGAGAAATGCGTCAATCGGCTCAGATCCCAGCAGAGTTCCTGGTCTGAAGCACATTTCGCCTGTTGGCGGGTAATCCAGGCGCGGATAGACGTGGCCACTTTATACGCCGACAGGAGGGCGCCGGCGGCCACGGCAAGTTGCGCGAGCATGGCCCAGGAGAGCACCTGCTGAAAAAAGTAGACGCGGGCCTGCGACACCAGTTGGTCCAGAGAGACCTGATGAAGCGGAATGTCCATGGTGCATCTCCCTTGCCGGTATGACGGTAAGCTGCCGGAGGAGGCAACCCGCTTTAGTGCTTCCCAGCCCTCCGAATCGCCGCGGCAATCTCCTGGCTGAGCTGCGCCACCGCCTGGCTCTCGGCGGCCACCAGGGCGGCATAATCCGCTCCCCCCACCGGCTCGCGAATACTGGACCGCATGGTTTTGATCAGCTTTTTATCCGGACCCTGGAAGATGCTCCAACGGGCCTCCAGCCAGGCGGCTTCCCCCAACCACCCGTCACAGCGCACCACATCCACGCTCACCTGGTAGTCCATGGGCACGGACAGGCGCCAGGGATAGAGATAAATCCGGTCGGTCCCCAGGCGAGAGCCGAGATCGTCGGCCAGAACATTCATAAAATTGTTTTTGAAGGAGCCGGCCCACCAATTGAATTCGCCCTTGACCAATTGATTGTCACTCCGGCGGGTGATTATCTGAGACTCGTCGAGGTAATCGGCCAGTTTCACCGGGCCGATGCCGATAGCCGCCTGGTGAACCGGGCTGGGCCGGCTGGAGAATACCTGGTCCTGTACCGGCGTCAGGGCGTAAAAAGACGGCGACGGACTCCGGCCGAGACAGCCGCTGACCAAGATAGCCGCGCCGGCCAAAACGACCGTGAAGCTGCGTGAAAAGAGACCCCCCCTCATTATCGTTGCCCTCCTGGTTTCTTCTTGCCGCGAATCAGGGACTCGGGATGCTGATCCAGATAATTGCTCAACTGCCGCAGTGACCTACTCATAGCGGAAATCTCATGAAGCGTGTTCTCCAAATCTACCATCAGCGGTGAGTCTTGGGAAAGGGTCCCTCTGGCCGCGGACATGGTTTTATCAAAGCCGGTGGCCACCCCTGCCACCTGGGCGTCAAGATTGCGGGCCAGCTTGCCCAAATCATTGACGGTCCTTTTCGTGTCATTCGCCACCGGATCCACCTGACGATCCACCTTGGTGATGAGCTTGCGGGTATCCTGAAGCGTACCTTTCAGGCCACGAAAGCTGGCGGGCAGGTCCGGATTGTTGGCGAGTTTAGCGATACCGTCCAGGGCCGATTCCAAATGCTGTTCCAGTGCGGCGAGATCCAGCTTCTGTAAGGCGTCGGCCAGCTTTTGGGTGGTGGACTTGCAGGTTGGAATGACGATATAGTCCTTATAGACTTTATCGACTTGTGCTGGAGCATAGCAGAGGGTGGCGTTGGGAGTAAAACCAATCTCGATGTCTAGCTGTCCGGTAATAAAACTCTGCATGCCCAATTGAGCCCGAAGGCCCCTTTCGATGAGCTTGGGTATAGTTTTGCGGGGATCTCGACTCACTTTCAGGCCCGGTATATCCACATGGAATTTCTCCGGCTCGTATTCGATGACGACGGGGATTGATAGCTGCATCTTAGTGGGGTCGACTTGGAGAACAATGCTTCTCACAGACCCGATTGGAACGCCCTGGAACAGCACCGGGGCGCCCACACTCAACCCCTTGACGGAGCCATCGAAGTACAGCACGCATTTCACGGTTTTCTTGAAGAAATTGCCCGAACCGAATACCACCAGGCTGGCGGCCATAATGATCACCGCGAGGACCACGAAGACGCCGATCATCATTCTGTTTGCTTGCTTAGCCATCTGTGCCCATCCTATCGGTT
>CAYNMI010000023.1:0-16551 GCA_964398095.1 uncultured Desulfobacca sp. | reverse complement strand
ACCTTGAGATGCACCACCTGGGTGATCTCCTGGTTCTGCACCTGAGCCAACAAATTCGCGGCCGCGGCCGGGCTGGGAAGGCTTAAGAGCAACAGACCCACCAGGCACAGCCTCACAAGGCTTGCGGCCCACCGGGTCCCTTTAGCTTCCCACCCTCTTGCCATCACGATTCTCCGTTCGGGATGTGCCCTTAACCGGCTCGCGCCGCTTTCCCCTCACCTCGCCTCACCCGCACCACATCCATGCCGGGCATGGCCGGCCCGGTCAGCGGCCTGGCCGGTCTCTTAAAGCTTGGCCTCCGACCGGTCTAAACCCTTGATGACCTCTACACACTTTTCTTTCGGGTTGGTTTTGGCCGCGACCTTTTCTTCTTTCTTGCCCAGATCGCCGGTGAGGTAATCCGTAGTGACCCCCTTGGTCTGAGTGATGGTCTTGTTGTTGCGGTTTCTCAAGGCCAGCCGGATTTTCCCTTCGTTGCTGGCCAGATTGAGCACCTCAGACTGTTGGGGAGTCACTTCCAGGGTGACGGTATTTACCACCATGGGTTTGTTATCCCCACTTTGATGCCAAACCTGCCCCGTGGTTAACACCGTAATATCGTGCAGAATGGTCTTGGATAGGTGGGTCCTGGCATTCACAATAGGCAGATCCACCAGGACATCCACATGGTCGCCGGGGTGAATGAAGCCCGCGACGCCGGCAACCTCGTCGACTCTGACGGTGAGGGCCCGTTGCCCCTCTGCCAAGATGCCGCTCAAGCCGGCGGCCGTGCCTTCCGGGAACAGCATGGAAAAGAGAATGGGGTTCCCCTGGGGAATGGGCACATTGACCACGCGGCCGTCAATCTGGTTAAGGGTGGATGCGGCCTTGGGCGGCACCACGGCTTGGGGCCAGGTGACGCTCTTCACTATCTGGCCGGTAAGGGGCGTTCCCGGAGCAATGTCGTGGGCGGCAACGATCACCTGCCGGCTTGCCGTTACCGGCACCTTGGTTTTCATGGTCACGTACCGGCGGATGGCAACGGTGGCCACTAACCCTGCCGTTACGGCCGCGATGATGAAGATGCTGCCTCTAGGCAGATTAAATTTCATGACATTCACCTAATTGCATGATGTTGAGGCCTGAAAACCTGACAATGCCAGGACTTGCCTAAGTCCACTCCAGAGACCCGTCTTGCCCTGACGCCCTGCCGGCATTGCTGCGACCTGAGATGCTTCGGGAAAATCACAGTTTATTACCCATCCCCACTAAGACTATCATCCCCACCGCAATCGCCACCCCGTAAGGTATCCCCTCGGTTATCTGGGAAGGAGCCGACGCCCTGGGCCTGCCGTAGGAACTGCACAGGATCAGGTTGACCAGAAAGACCCAGCCTTGCTTGATTTTTTCCCACAGAAGCCCCTGCCACAGCAGATAGCCCAGGGCTATGAGCCCGCCGGCGATCCCCATATAGCAAAACAGATACACGGTGAGCTGAGGACCCAGCCAGGCCCCCAGGGCGGCCAGGGCCTTAACGTCTCCGGCCCCCATGCCGCCCCAGAGATAAGGCAGGATGAGAAAGGCGAATCCCAGGAGCATCCCCAGGATACCGTCCGCCAACCCCGGCAGGCCATGGCCCACGAATTGATAAGCCAGTCCGGCCACTGCCGTCCCCAGCGTGAGATAGTTGGGAATCCGCCGGGTCCTCAGGTCGCCCCAGGCGATCCACAGGGTGATGATCAAAGGTATGAGCAGATACCCCTGAGAACTCATCCACCCTTCAGCCTGGGTCCAAATACCCGCCATACTCATCTTCCTTTATGCCAACCCCGATCACATTTTTTCAGGGGCTGGAGCCTAAACCCACCGCCCCATGAACATCAGGCCCATGACCGCCAACCCGAGGGATAAGAGCGCCATGATGGCTTGCAAGATCATCTCGCCGGTAATTTCATACTTCATGGCAGGGTCCCCCTGTGCTATGGCCAAAATTTGATAAGCTTAAGCCTGTTTCCATCAAGTCTTTAAAAGGCTGAACGGGGCGCCGCCAAATTATGGTCCCCTCTGGAGAGCGATAGTTCAGCGGCTTTCCCTGGACAATCAGCCTTTTTCGGTTAGTTTCCCATTCCTACCCCGGCAGCAGCTCTGGGGAAATTAGGCCCAGCTCTTGCGGCGCCGGGCCCTCCTTTCCCCCTAACTCACTATGGGTTGCATGCCATGAATTATTAGGTAGTGGTTTTCAGGTTGCTGGCCGCGGTGTTAAACACGGACTTGATATTGGTTCCCAAGGCCGAGATTGCACCGATAATCGCCACGGCGATCAACGACACCAGCAGGCCGTATTCCACCGCGCTGGCCCCAGACTCATCTTTGAAAAAATTCTTCATACGTTCCATGGTCCCTTCTCCTTTTTGATGGATTTGTTGGTTTTTTGTGGTTTGAGATTACTTTGGTTAATAAGTCCTAAAAAAATACGCCCTTGCCGTCAATTTAGGATTCTTTGGCTCATCACCTCCCGGTCAGCATGTATTAATTTTGCTCACCTAAAATCGATTATTGCTTTTCATGCATGCAATATCCTTCAAATTAATTTCATCGTAAATCAGGACGCCCCCCATTCTGCGCTTCCAAACCCCTGAATATGGTCTAAGGGAAGCTCTACCCCTGCCAGGGAAAAATCTGCACCAGTTTCCGGGAAAAACCCTTTCGCTCCGAATAGCCAGGGGTATCTGAGTGGATAACCATTTGTTATTAAAGGGTTTTTCTTAAGACATCGTCTGGGGGCCCATCTGGCCGGTGGAACCGGGCGGCATTGGTCGGCATAGGGGATTCCCCAAAAAGATTTTTAGCTCGCGGGAAGGCGCCAAGCCGGCGGCTTGCCAGTCCTGCACCTGTTTGGCTGGAATTTAGGGGTGGGGGGGGCAGGCCCCCTCGCGGGGGGTTACCCTGCCCTCCACTTTTTGGGTTTTTTTTTTGGGGGGGGGGGGGAGGGGCAATGGCCCCAAAACCGCAGAGGAATTATACTGTTTTCGGTTTTCGGTTTTCGGTAAAATAATCTTATAAATTCAGTATATTATCCTTAGAGTTGGTTGGATTTGAATCTGAAATTGGTATTATCCTTTCTGCCGTTCGAAAGGTAACAGACTATCTGGATAACCGACTGAGCCTCTGCAAATATCTCCATGCCTGTCATTCTGAGGGAGCGCAGCGACGGAAGAACCCCGTCTTTTGGTGGCACAGCCTTTCCAGGCTGGGTCGAAAATGCTGCACAGGCTGGAAAGCCTGTGCCACCGAGATCACTTCGCTGGGCTCAGGATGACAAAATGCCTTGGCGCGAGAGGCTCGGCTGATATTTATGATTAATTTATCCGAAAACTGAAAACCGAAAACGGTATTAGGGCTCGCTCTTCCGGGGCCCCAGACGGGCGCGGCCCCTCAGGAAGGGTCTTTTGAGGCTGGTCATGAATCGTTTGATTCCCGGCATCAGGAAGGCAAACAAGCCGCCCACCACCCCGGCGCTGGCGCCGCCCACCGGACAACCCACCCGGCCACAGAACGGGCAGACGGATGAACTGGCATAGATGCCGGAAAAGATGAGCCACCAGAAAAAATATCTGGACCACCGGCGCCACCGGGCCGACAGGTTTGAAGTTCCGGCCGGCGCCACCGGTTCCGGCAGTCCGTCCTCCTGGCGCTGGTGGTCCGGGGGTGCGCAATTATGCAGATGATCAGGACAGTCGCATTTAGGCATGGTTTCTCTTAAGTTTTGGGGAATAAACCTGGTCTTGGTCAAAGATTATCTTATTATATTAATCCTCCCGGGGGCGCGGGGCAAGGAGCGGGGTGATTTTAGGGCGTGCCGCCCGGGGTGCGCCGGCCGGCCAACGCCGCGGCTTATCTGATCTGCCAGCGGGGCAGCCAGATATTCACTTCCGTGCCCTGGCCGGGGGCGGAACGGATCTGAATTTCCCCCCGATGATCGCTGATGACCTGGTGCACCTTGGTCAGACCCATACCGGTGCCGTCGGGTTTGGAGGAGAAAAAGGGGTCGTAGATAAAGGGCAGGTCCTGGGGGGCAATGCCCAACCCGGTGTCCTTCAGGATGAGGCGCACCCCTTTGGGCTCCGGCGTCACTGCCAGGGTCAGTCGGCCGCCGTGGTCCATGGCCTCCAGCGCGTTGTCCAGGAGATGCTGGAGGGCCTGGCTCATGAGGTGCTCATCCAGGGGAATCCGGGGCAGCTCCGGGGGAATCCGGCGTTCTACGGTAATCCGCCGATCCTCCAGGGCCTCGGCGCTGGCCGCCAGCACCTGGTCCACGACCCGGCCCAGGTCCCGGGGCTTCAGGTCCGGCGCCAGTAAGACCGCAAAGGCTTCGATTTCGGCCACCATCTGTTCCAGCCGGTGCACCGCTTGGAGGATGGGACCGAGCATCTCCTGGGCCGCGTCTTCGGCAGGCAGGCGCTTCTGGAGGCGGCGGGCAAAGCCGCCGATGATCATCATGGGGTTCCGGACCTCGTGGGCCACCCCCTGGGAGAGCTTGCCCAGGGCCGCCAGCCGCTCGGTTTGCAGCAGCTTGTTTTCCACCGCCTGCAACTCTTCCATGGTGAGGGAGAGTTTTTCCTTCAGCCGGCTGTAAAGGTGGGCATTTTCCAGGGCCGGGCCGATCATATTGGCCAACATGGTCAGAATTTCCAGGTCTTCTTCGCCAAAGCTGCCGCCATCCTTCTTATTGAGTACTTCCAGGACCCCCATGAGGCGGTCCCGGGATTTCAGGGGCACGCAGAGGATGGACCGGGTTTGAAAGCCGGACTGGGCATCAAACTGCCGGGAGAACCGGGCATCCCCATAAGGGTCGGCGCAGATCAACGGCAGTTCCGTCTGGGCCACCCACCCGGCGATGCCTTCGCCAATTTGCAGACGCATGGCTTCGATCTTTTCGGAACCGGGGCCCCGGGCCAGGCGAAAAAAGAGTTCCCCTTTGGCCTTGTCCACCTCAAAAATGGAGCTGACCTCGGCGTTCAACGACTGCTCCACACCCATGAGGGCATTATTCAGGACCTCCTGGGTTTCCAGAGACGAGTTCACCAGGGAGGAGAGCTGCGCCAGGTTTTTCAGATCATCGCGGGAATAGATGGGCTCTGCCATGGTCCTCCAGGTTCAGGGCCTCAGGCCCTGGTCGCCGGGAACTCCTTGCGGTCCGGGAATTATTTCGTTTTCCGTTTTCCGTTTTCCGTTTTCCGTAAAATAATTTAGGGAATTCATTATGTTAGCCGGAGAGTTTGTTGCATCTGAATCTGAAATTGGTATTATTTCGTCTTATTTTAAAATATTTTGCGCCGCCGGGGGAAAAGAATTCTCAGAGTAAAGACCGGCACTCTTGATAGGTAATCGCGGGACGCAATACCACTAACTATTTCTAAACCGGGTTATTGTGTCATCCTGAGCGTTAGCGAAGGGTCTAGGTCATTGGAAAGGCTAGATTCTTCGCTGCGCTCAGAATGACAAATTGGCGCACAAGGAGGTTTTGCAATGGGTTCTAGTAGAGCAGGTATTTGGCCCGCAGGCGGGAAAAGCGGTGCAGCCCGGGCAGCCACCGCTGCTGAATGTCCCGGGGGTCCTCGCCGCACTTGATGGCCTGGAGGGTCTGGCGGGAGCCGATCATACCCAAGGCGCTGCCGAAATGCAACTTGCCCGGATAGAGGCGGTGCAGCGCGGCCAGGAGCTCCACCCCCAAAAGCGGGGTATTCAAGGCGGCCCGGTCCACCACCCTAAGGCGCACCCCGCCGCAGCACTGGCGGGCGTAGGGGCGGCTGGCGGGGACGAAGGTCACGGGCTCGAACCTTATCCCGGGGAGGCGGCGCCGGTTCAGATAGCGGGCCAACCGGTCGGCGGCAATCCAGGGGGCGCCCACGACTTCAAAGGGCGTGGCGGTGCCCCGGCCGACGCTGACATTGGCGGACTCAATCATACCCACGCCGGGGTAGAGGATGGCCTCCGTCAGGGACCGGAGGTTGGGGGACGGGTTGACCCACTTGAGCCCCGTCTGGTCAAACCAGGAATTCCGGTGATAGCCCGCCAGGCGCACCACGTGCAGCCTTACCCCGATGGGCTTCTCCCGGTTGAAGAGTTGGGCGATCTCCCCCGGGGTCATGCCGTAGCGCACCGGCAGCGGCATAAAGCCGATAAAGGACTCCAGATCGGGGTCCAGCACCGGTCCCTGCACCATGGCGGCGTTGATGGGGTCGGGGCGGTCCAGGACGTAGAAGTCGAGACCCGCGTCCCGGGCCGCCTCCATGGCATAGGCCATGGTGGTGATATAGGTGTAGAAGCGGGCGCCCACGTCCTGGATGTCGTAGACCAGGGCGTCCAGGCCCCGGAGCATGCGGGGCGTGGGCCGTTTGACCCTGCCGTAGAGGCTATAGACCGGCAGGCCGGTGGCCCGGTCCCGCCCGGAGGCGATGCTCTCATCCAAGCGGCCGGACAGGCCGTGCTCCGGGCTGAAAATGGCCCGCACTTTGACGCCGGGTGCGTGGAGCAGCCGCGCCAGGGTCGAGCGCCCGGCGGTATCGATGGCGGTGTGGTTGGTGATCACCCCGATGTTTTTGCCCCGGAGGGCCGCAAAACCGGACGCGGCCAGGACGTCGATCCCCGGCTTGACCGGGTCGGGCCCGTCCGCGGCGCCACAGCCGGCCATCTCCGTATCCCGGCCGAAGAACTCCCAGGCGGCCACGGCCGGCGGCCCCATGGGGATGGCCGCGGCCACGACCGCCGCGGTCTTGACCCGGAGCGGTTTGACGTTGCCATGGCCGTTGGGGTGGAGACGGTCGGTGAGAATAATCAGGAAAGTCCCGGAGCGGGGATCGATCCACATGGCGGTGCCGGTATAGCCGGTGTGCCCGAAGGAGCCTCTGGGGAAGGCGGTATTGAAGATGCGGCTGTAAGGGGAGCGGATATCCCAGCCGAGTCCCCGCTGGATATACGATCCCGGGACGCGGTTGGGTTTCTCCATGGCCGCCACCGCTTTGGGGCTGAGAATCCGCCGGCCGTTGATTTCGCCGTCATTGATGAGCATCTCCGCCAGAATGGCCAGGTCGTTGGCGGTGGAGAACAGCCCGGCATGCCCGGCCACCCCCCCCATGCGATAGGAGATGGGGTCCGAGACCACGCCCCAGCGCAGATCGCGGCCCTGGTAGTCCGAGGGCGCAATGCGCGGTTTCAGCCTGGCCGGCGGCTTAAAGCACGTATCCTTCATGCCCATGGGCCCGAAAATCTTTTTGGCGCAGTAGACGTTCAAGGGCATATGGGAGACCCGGCGGACGATTTCTCCCAGGACGATGAAATTGACGTCGCTGTAGCGGAATCGGGTTCCCGGGGTATAGATCGGGTGATCCATGGCAATGGCCGCCATGGCCCCGTAGTAACCCGACCAGCGGAACCGGGAAGAGACTTCGGGCCGCAAACCCGAGGTGTGGGTCATGAGTTCCCGGATGGTGATGCAGCCCTTGCCGTGGGCGGCAAAGGCCGGCCAATATCGGGCCGCGGGGGCGTCCAGGCGGATTTTGCCCTGGTCCACCAGTTGCATGACGGCGTTGGTGGTGGCCACGACCTTGGTGAGGGAGGCCAGGTCGAAAATGGTGTTCACCCGCATGGGTTCAGCACAGGGCGTGACGGCCCGCAGACCGAAGGCCCGGCGGTAGATGATGCGGTCGTGCGTACCCACCAGGATGACGGCCCCGGGGATGTGGCCCGCGGCGATCTCCTGTTTGGCCACGTGGGCAATGCGGGCCAGGCGGGGGTTGTCAATCTCGGTATTGGCGAAGGGGGTTGGCGGCGGCGGCGGGGGCGGCGGCGGCTTCTCCACGATGACCGGCGGCAGCGGCGGGGGCGACACGCAACCGGCCAGAGCCACCAGCATGACCGCAAGACTTAGGGCGACAAAGGCAGCGAGAGACCTGCCGAACGGCATCTTTAACATACTTGATTTTAGTGATTACGATCTGATTTGTCGATTATAAAAGGGGCTCCAGACCGTTCCGGGCATTTATTGAAGATAATATAGCAATATCAATAAGTTTATGCGTTGAGAAATTGGCCCTAGATAGTAGTAACCGTTTGTCCCACCGTTGCCATTTCCGAAATCTTTTTCTTGCCTTGTTGTATCCCATAGACTACATTTAATTCATGCTGGAAATTCGCCAGACCGAGGTATATTCTCAATGCTTCAATAGTTTGCGTGACCGGCAAGCACGGGCGCGCATTGATGTGCGTATCCGTCGCCTGTCGCTGGGCAACCCAGGGGACGTGAAGCCGGTGGGAGAGGGCGTCTCTGAACTGCGTATCGATTATGGTCCCGGATTCCGGGTGTATTTCGTGCAACGTGGGCAGACGTTAGTGATCCTGCTGGCCGGCGGCGACAAGCACACGCAAGACCAGGATATCAAGATGGCACGGGAACTGGCTCAGAAGCTTTAGGAGACTGTTATGGCAAAGATTAAAACTCGACCTTGGGACGTGGCGGAACATCTTGCAACCGATGAGGACATGGCCGCCTATTTGGAAGCTGCTCTCGAAGAAGGCGATCCGGCCTTGGTGGCCTCTGCCTTGGGGGACATCGCCCGCGCCAAGGGCATGGCGCAAATCGCCCGGGAAACGGGTTTAGGGCGAGAGAGCCTTTATAAGGCATTGTCGCCAGAAGGCAACCCGGAGTTTGCCACCGTGTTAAAGGTTGTGCGGGCGCTTGGCCTACGGTTGCGCGCCACCCCGGCACACGCTTAGATTTTGTGGCGTCGGCCGCCGCCAAACACTAAAGGCGGGAGGCGCTAGGCTATCCCGCCCTACGGGCTCTAACGGGGTTGGGGCGCTGCCTGGCAAAAAACTTCGGTAAGTGCAAAGTTCCCCCGCCACGCGAGGGCGCGAGGTTTGCACCTCGCTCAAGCTATCCTACTTTACTCTCCTTGGCCTCAGTCCGCAAATTTTCCCGTGGGGTAGATGTTGCGGGGGTTCCAGAACATCCAGCCGCTGGCGCCGAACTTGTCCACGGCCTTGATCTGGGTGCGCATCCGGTCTTCCTTGAAGTCGCCGCCGTGAAAGGCGTAATCCCGGAAGGCCTGAATCCACGGGCGGAAGCGCAGGGGCGACACCCCGGTGCGCGCCTGGGCCTTTTTCAGGGACAGGTAGATGATTTCATAGGGGTGCTGCACCGGGTTGCGGTAGTTGGGAATCCCCAGATGGTAGCCCGAGGGATAGAGCATGGGCGAAACCACGTCCACGGCCTTGACCGCGTCGGCGATCCTCTGGCCGATGCCGGTATCATCCAGGTTCCAGCAGACATAACCGAAGATATCCGCGGCCACCATGACGTTAGAGGGGATGAGGGCCTGGTGGGCGGCTTCCAGAAAACCGGTGATGGCCCTGGTGCGATTCTCCTGGTTATTGGGCTGGGAAAAGACCACGCCCTTTTTATCCGGACACCGGACGTAATCGAACTGGACTTCGTCGAACCCCAAGTGCGCCGCGGCCTTGGCGATGGCAATGTTGTAATCCCAGACCTCCCGCCGGAAGGGATCCACCCAGCGCAGGCGTTCCCGGTCCCGGAAGACGCCGCCGCCGGCAAGCTTGACGGCCCAATGGGGTTTGGTCCCGGCCAGGAGATCGTCTTTAAAGACCACGATGCGGGCGATGAGGTAGAGGCCCTTCTCCTTGAGGCCGGCCACCATGGCCGGCATATCCTTGATCAAAATGGTCTTCTGAGCGCCGACCTCCTCGGCCAAGGGGATGTCCACCTTGAAGGGGATGAAGCCCCGGTCGCCCTTGACGTCGATGACCAGGGCGTTCATGTTATTCACCTTCAGGGCCTCAAGGGCCGCGGTGCGGATTTTCTTGCTGGCGATGCCGTAGACCGTGAGATAGAGCGCCTTCACCTTGAAGGGGGTGAGGGCGATCTCCGCCTGGGGATTGCCCAGTTCAGTGAGGGGGACCTCCCGGCGGGCATATCCCGGGCAGCGCAGTTTGAGGATATCCCCGGCGCCATCCAGATGAAAGGCGCCCGCCTGGTCGGTGCGCACCTGTTCAGCGCCCAGGGTGACCAGGGCGCCGGCGATGGGTTCCTGGGTCTGGGCGTCGATCACCTTGCCGTTATGGGCCTTGGGGGCCGCGGGTTTTTCGCCCTGGGGCTCAACGGCTTTGGCTGCCCGGCCTTCCTGGGCTTCCTGGTCAGTGGCCGCGGCTGCGGCGGGTTTTTGGGACTTTTGGTCAGTTTCCCGGGTTGCCTGTTCAGGGGCTGTAGCGGCGTCGGGTTTCTGGGCCTGGCCGTCTCCGGCCTTGCTGTCCGCCGCCAGGGCCGGGAGGGCGAAAATTAAGACCCCGGCCAGGATCATCACGTACCAACGAAGTTTCTTTTGCATGCCCACCTCTCCAGGCCGGCTGCCTTGCCGCGCTGGGGCCGATAAGTTTTTGACCGGGGTTCTAGTGCCGCGTCCCGGAAATACCTTTCATAAATCCAGGGTCTTACACTCCCCCTCCTCGGGTGGGAGGGGTTGGGGGGAGGGGGATAAGGTTTTGTATCTATTCATGCTTTTATCACCCCCACCCCAACCCTCCCCCATCAAGGGGGAGGGAACCAGGTGTTCTTCTTTTGAAGGTTTTCCTGAAACGCAACACTAGCCGCTGATTACCGCCGCGAGGTTAACCCTTACCCCGCCTGCCCTACCCCAGCCAGGGGGATTGAGTCCTTAACGCCGGAGCTGAGGCTAGCCCCCGGTGCTGGCGTGGCCGGCAACTTTATGCAGGCCAACCGGGTTGCCGGACCCTCCGGGGTTCACCTGCACGTTCGCCTGGGGCTGCAATTGAGGACTGCTGCTCCGCAGTCCCTGTCCTTTGTGTCAGCAGCCCATAACGAAGCACAATACGCCGATGCCCAATAAAATGCCGCATTTCTTAACCATGATTCTCCCTTTCCCGCCAACTCCGGTTAATAAGTCTTATGCCCCTTTTCCTGAGCGTGGCCGGTAACGATGGCTTCAAAGCGTTTGCCGGAACCATCGGCATTGGACATCAGGTAGCGGGGCAGGGTCATGAGGTTTTCACCTTTCGTGACATTATGGCGATCGATGCTGAAGGCCACCACGTAACCCGCCTTTTTGGCGGCGTCTTCCAATTCCTGGTCATAGATGCCGAAGGGCCAGGCCAGCATGTCCACCTTGGTGCCGAAATGCTTTTCCAGGACGGCCTTGGAGATGACCAGTTGCCGGTGCAAATCCTTCTGGAACTCCGCGGGAGTCATTTTCTTCTTATCTTTTTTGAAATTGGGGTGCCAGAAGGTGTGGCCCTGCAGGTCGAACAGCCCGGTTTGCTGCAATTTTTTCAACTGCTCCCAGGTCATGGCATAAGAGGCGTTGGAAATACACGACGGATAGATGAACAGGGTCACGGGAATCTTATATTTCAGCACCAGGGGCCGCATGTCGGACCAGACCGACTTGTGGCCGTCATCCGCCACGATGACCACCGATTTGGGGGGCGGGGGTGGGCCTGCGCCCAGGAGGTAGTTCACCAGGGTCCGGAGCGGGATGACCGTGTATTGGTGGTCCTTGAGCCACTGGAGCTGGGCGGCGAACACCCTGGTCTCGGTGGTCATGGAATCCACCACTTTCGGGCCGAGGCGATGGTAGAGCAGGATAGGCACGCTGACCTGGTCAGCCGCGGACGCCAGGTGGCAGCCAAAAAACATTACCAGCACTGCAATGCCGGCCAGTAAACGGAGGGTACGAGTCATTATCGCTTTTCCTTAAATAAGTTAATTAGTTACCTTGAGACACGCTTATCACGCCGACCTCTTGAGGGTCCACACCCCGGTTCAGCCTGCCGCCGGCTCCGAGCGCACCGGTGACGCCGCGCCCACCGTCCCAAAATTATGCGGCGGTGCGGCCGCCTGCGGTCCTGATGGCATTTTTGGCATTAAGGCATACGCGACGTCGCAGCCTCCCCCGAGGATGATTGAAAGATATAATAATCCGGTCCTAAAAACAACTTTTTGTAAGGTTCAAGCCGCCAGCCTTGAAAAAATTTCGGGCCAGCAAAACCGGGGCTGCCCTGCGGCCCCGAGCCCCGCAGGGCGCGCCGCCGGGAGGCCGGCGGGCCGGCGCGCCGGCCTTGCCACTATTTTCTTGCGGCCTCAGGCCTAAAAAAGGAAAATGGAGGCGGCCTCAAGGGGGCCGGCCCGATGCCGCCGAACCGGCAGGCTGACCCGCTAACTTTCTTAACCACTATCTCAGGAGCATGATAAGGAAGGCTGGATGAACAGCGTATGGCTGGTAATTATTTGTCTGAGCGTTGGGTTTGCGGCCGTCCACGGGCGGTTTGACGAGTTCACCAAGGCCATGTTTGAGGCCGGCAAGGCCGCGGTGGAGGTCTGTCTCTACCTGGTGGGCATTGTCTCGCTGTGGTTGGGTCTCACCAAAATCCTGGAAGATTCCGGTTTGATCTATAAGATGTCCAATTTCTTCCGGCCGGCGATCTCGTTTCTCTTCCGGAACATCCCCGAAGGCCACCCTTCCATAACTTCCATAACCCTCAATCTGCTGGCCAACCTGTTCGGGCTGGGCAACGCCGCCACGCCCCTGGGCATCAAGGCCATGGAAGACTTGCAGACGCTCAATCCCGAGGCCGGCACCATCACCTTTGAAATGATGCTCTTCATTGTCATCAATACTTCGAGCATTCAGTTGATTCCCTTTACTGTCATCGGGCTGCTGGCCAGTTACGGCTCCAAGAACCCCAATGCGGTGATCCTGCCCACCTTCATTTCCACGGTCATCTCTTCGGCCACCGCGGTGGGCATCCTCTTTTTGTTCAGGAAATTCAGCAGGAAAGACAGATAATATGCATGCGCTCAATTACGTATTTCAGGGGTTGATACCGGTTTTCATTCTTTTTACGGTGATTTATGGATTTGCCAAAGGGGTGCCGGTCTATGATTCGTTTGTCTCCGGGGCCAAGGATGGCATCGAGATTATCCTGGGGATTTTCCCCTATGTCCTGGCCATATTTATTGTGGTGAAGACCTTCGAAGCCTCGGGAGCCCACGCCTTTCTGAAGGGAATATTCGCGTTTGCGGCGTCCCCGCTGCACATACCGCCGGAAGTTTTTTCGGTGGCCCTGATCAAGCCCTTCTCCAATGCCGCCTCCATCGGCATCTTCACGGAGATTCTCAAAACCACCGGGCCCGATTCCCTGGGCAGCATGATGGCCGCAGTGATCATGGGCAGTGCGGAAACCACTTTTTATGTCCTGGCGATTTATCTGGGGGCGGTGGGCATCAAGAAAACCAAATACCTGGTCCCGGTTTGCCTGACCGCGGATGCGGTGGGCATCATCATTGCCATCATCATCGTAAAGCTCATGTTCTAAGCTTGGCCGGGGACCGCGCCGCCAGGCGTAATCAAGAGCGGGGCGCCGCGCCTCCGCAGCGCGGCCGGATGCCCCCTGCCTTAAACGTAACTCTGATACTTCGGCTCATACATCAGGGACTTGATGTAGGCGGCGAGATCCTCGGGGCGCGGCTTGGTGGCCAGGCCGGCCTCGTAAGCCACTTCCGCCACCGCGGCCGCGACCTTGACGGAGACCTCCCGGATTTTGGCCAGGGGCGGATAGAGACTGCCTTGGGCCAGGTCGTCCTCGGAGACCTCGGCGGCCAGGGTTTTGGCCGCTCTGAAAAACATTTCATCCGTGAGATGCCGGGACCCGCAGGCGATGGCGCCCACCCCCACCCCCGGAAAAATGTAGACGTTGTTCCCCTGGGTCGGCACCAAGCGCTTGCCCTCATAGATCACGGGGTCAAAGGGGCTGCCACTGGCAAAAATCGCGCGTCCCTCGGTCCAGTTATAGGCCTCCGCCGCGGTGCATTCGGTATTGGTGGTGGGGTTGGACAGGGAAAAGACCAGGGGCCGCGGGTTGATCCGGGCCATGGCTTCCAGGATAGGCTGGGTGAAGCCCCGGGGCCGCCCGGAAACCCCGATAATGCCCGTGGGCTTCAGGGCCTCCACCGCGGCCAGGAAGTCGGGGAGGAACTCGTGGTCATGGGCATAGCGGAGTTTATGCCCCAGTAGATCGCTGCGGCTTTTGACCACCAGGCCCTTGGAATCCACAAACCAACAGCGCCGCTGGGCTTCCTGAACCGATAAGCCTTCCTCCACCATGCTGGAAACCGTGAGATCGCCGATGCCCAGACCGGCTTCGCCGGCCCCCAGGAACAGAAAGGTTTGATCCCGGAGCCGGCCGCCGGTAATGCGCAAGGAGGACAACAGTCCGGCCAGGGTCACGGCCGCGGTGCCCTGGATGTCGTCATTGAAGGTGCAGATGCGCTCCCGATAGCGCTCCAACAGCCGGAAGGCACTGATATTGCCGAAATCTTCAAACTGCACCAGGGCCCGGGGAAAGACTTCTTCGACGGCCACGATGAACTCCTCGACGAAATCATCGTAGGCCACCCCCCGGAGACGCCGCTGTTTCAGGCCGATATAGAGGGGGTCGTTCAGCAGGGCCTCGTTCTCGGTGCCCACGTCCAGGGTCACCGGGAGGGTGAGAGAGGGATGGATGCCGGCACAGGCGGTGTAGAGGGCCAGTTTGCCCACCGGGATGCCCATGCCGTCGGCCCCCAGGTCTCCCAGGCCGAGAATGCGCTCGCCGTCGGTGACCACGATGATGCGGATATCCCGATACGGCCAGTTCCGCAGGAGTTCATGCATGCGGCCCCGATCTTTGGCCGAAATGAAGATGCCCCGGGGCCGCCGGAAGATATGGCCATACTCCAGGCAGGCCTGGCCCACCGTGGGCGTATAGACGATGGGCATCATCTCCTCGATATGGTCCGTAACCACCCGGTAGAAGAGAGTCCGGTTGCGGTCCTGAAGCGAAATCAGGAAGATGTATTTCTCGATGTCGTTGGGTTTGCGGCGGAAATTCTCCAGGGCCCGGGAGACTTGTTCATCCATGCTATGGACATGGCTCGGCAACAGCCCCCTGAGACCCAAGATTTCCCGTTCTTTTTCCGTGAAGGCGGTGCCCTTGTTGAGGGCCGGGTCTCTGAGCAAGGCCGCGCCGGTGGGAAAGTTCAGCATCCTGGCCAGGATTGTTTCCCTGGCATCGGCAAATCTGCTTTTCTCCAGAACCGCGGATAAGTTTATCAGGTCCAGGAGGCGGGAAACCGTGGCCTGGTCCATCAGTTCCCGCCTGATGCGGATCACCGTTTCGTCGCCTTCAAAATTTACCTTATACATGATGCCTTTGCACCTCTGCAATGTATGATTAAAGGGCGTGATGAATCACGCCCTTGGCGTCCGATCACATCCTTGCGCGCCAGCGGCAAGGCCGGAGCCGGCGTCCGCCGGCCCGGGAATCAATCCATGGTTTCGTGAAAATAGTAGAGTAGTTTGTGGTGGCTCTCGAGTTCCTTCTGGAGGGTTGGTTCATTATTGACCTGTTTGGCCCGGATATAGACGTGTTTAAAGCCCTCCGGGGCGCCTTCAAAAAGCGTCATGATGCTGGCGATGCGGCCGCCGTGCTCCCGGATGCGGTCGGTGACCTGCTTGATGTACCCCGGCTCATCGGGCAATTCCAGGCCCATGGCCAGGGGGCCCTGATAAACCCCCGAGACGGACACGAAGGCCCGGAAGATATCGCCCTTAGTGAGGATGCCCGCCAAGGCGCCTTGTCCATTCAGCACCGGCAGGGCCGAGATACGGTTTTGGAGCATGACGGCCGCGGCTTTTTCTACGGTATCGCCCGGGGCAATGGTGAAGAGGCTTTTGGGCATGAGGTCCTTGACGGCAATCTTGTCCAGGAGATAGTACATCTCATGGATATCCAGGGTGGTGGCCTTGGAGGGGGAGGCCTCTTTCAGGTCCCGGTCGGAGACGATGCCCGCGAGCCGGCCCTTGTGCAGCACCGGCAGGTGATGAATCTTATTCTGCTTCATCACCTTGGAGGCCTTGAGGATGGAAGTGTCCGCATCGATGGTGACCAGGTCTTTGCTCATCCATTCCTTAACCGGCATGGCCCATCTCCTTTTTTGAGTTCAAGGTTCAAGGTTCAAGGTTCAAGGTTCAAGGTTGAGACTTCTGCGAAATTTCACGTTGTCATCCTGAGATCAGAAAATAATATGGTATTTAAAATTAGTTGCGAGATTCTTCGGTCGCTTCGCTTCCTCAGAATGACAGATTAGGGAGACTTTCGCAGAGGTCTCGAGTTTTTCTCGAACCTTGAACTTTGAACTCATCTCAGATTCCCAGATAGGTGCGGCGGACCTCGTCGTTTTTGCTGAGTTCCCGGGCCGGGCCTTCCAGGTGCACCTGGCCTTCGGCCAGGACGTAGGCATAATCGCTCACCGCCAGGGCCATGGTGACGTTCTGCTCCACCAGGAGCATGGTGAGCCCGGTCTTCTTCAGGCGGGTGAGGGCCTCGAACAGGGTGAGGGCCAACAGGGGCGAGAGCCCCAGGGAGAGCTCGTCCAGCATCAGGACTTCGGGTTCGGCCATCAGGCCCCGGCCCACGGCCACCATCTGCTGTTCGCCGCCG
>CAYNMI010000022.1:0-16579 GCA_964398095.1 uncultured Desulfobacca sp. | reverse complement strand
CTTCCACTTGGGCCAAGGCCGCCTTGAATTGTGGCCATAAGGCCGGGCTCACCGCCAGCCCCTTCTTTGTGGGGGCCGGGTCCTTGGGCTTGCCGCCATTTTCTCCCGGCTCGGTTACGAAAATCCGCATATCCACAAACTTGTGGCCCTGGTACTCCCCCAGGCGAAAGCGGATTGTCTCCCGGCTGTTTTTGGGCAATTCGCAAACTGGCTTATCGCTCATGACCTCTCCTCCTATCCTGTGGCCTCTTGGGCCCGGATTGCCTGTCTATAGTGTTCCCCGATCACCCAGAGAAATTTGCTTAGCAACCAAGAGGTGCGACATTCCGCCTCAAGGGTCATGGGGCCTTTTTCTTGGTAAAAATCGGTAAACATTGATCTATAACTGCCTGATATAAAACTGAATTAAAAAGCAGCTTCCGATATATAGTCAGGTGCTCCTAAAGCGGTTTTCCACTGCGCAATTTTTGTGCTATTTTCCGACCCCTTTCCAAGAATGCCCTAACTGCATCCGGTTCGAATCTTACAACCCCTTCCAGCTTGAGGTGATCTATAACGCCCCGCCTGGCCCATTTATAGACCGTGATTCTGGCAACCTTGAGCGCCGCCGCCAGTTCTTCAGGCGAAATTAAATCATCTGAGGTGAGAAGTCGTTGTAAACTCATCTCCTAACCAACGGCTACTGGGGGCATGGAGTTTAGAGTTTAGTGTTTAGCCCCCTAAGGGGGGGGCAAAACTAAACTCAACTCCCACATGCCAAAGTTTAGGGAAGTTTAGCGAAAGTTTAGTTTCAGCTTTTTGTAACTGCGCTTGTTTACTCATTTTTTCCGTTTCGAATTTCGCCAAGTTTAGCGAAAGTTTAGTCATGTCGAAGTTGGCAGTTCAGAATCCAGTTTAGTGGCCAGTTTAGTTTTTTGTGAGCCCTTCGACCCCCGATTGCGTCAACTTTCCATCCTTGGTCAGTAGTCCTTCCCTGACCGCTTGAGCCTTGATTTGAGAGACCCGACCTTTGGTGATTTTCAACTCATCGGCGATGTAGCTTGCGGTCACACCCTCATCCAGGAGCTTTAGCACCTGAACCTTGCTCTGTTTCTTCACGTTTTGGAAAACCCAGGTGTAAACGCCGTTTTCATCCGGTCTCCACCACATCTCGGTATCTGCCACCAGGGGCAGGTCGGCGTGAGGGATTCGGGTCTTAACGAACTTGCATACGAATCTGCATCCGTCCTCCCGGGTATATCCCTGGGGAAAATCAAGGCTGATCGAAATATCCAGATTGTCCTCCCGGCCGGAGGTCCCCCTTTGCCCGCCTTCCTTGCCGGCGTGGTGCAAGAAAATGGTGCTGATCCCATGAAAGCGGAGGTCAAGGAAGAATTGGTTTATCGGGTCCCAATCCTGCTTACTGTTTTCGTCGATGCCGGGGGCCAGGGAAGCGATATTGTCGGCAACCCAGAGTTTGATCTCGTTTTCCAGAAGCAACTGCTTCATGTAGCCGCGCCATTTCTTATCAAGCAGGTTGGCCCGGGGAAGGCCAAGTTGAACCATCTGGGCATCGCAGTAAACAATAAGGGGTTGCCGGCCTGGTTTTTTGAGGGCTTCGATCTGGGCGAAACGCTGTTGTACGTCCACGGTCGCCATTTCGCCGTCAAGGTAGAGGCAAGGGACCGGAGTTTCAACTTCCCATTGCCAAAAGGCCTCCTCCGTAGTGGCCGCGGTGATCAAGCCCATGGCAAGGGTAGTCTTGCCCGAACCCCGGGGCCCATAAACCATGTTTATGGTGGATTCGGATAATATGGGCTTGATGATCTTGCGTTTTTCCGGGAAGTTCAGGGATATGAAGGTGGAAACATCGGTAAGTTGCTCCCCAATGCTGGTTTTTGGTTTGGTCGGGACCTCGGGGCTTGGTGCCTGGGATTCATACTCCGGCACCGTTTCTGCCGCCTGTGGTTTCGTCTGCATCTGAGGACGTTCCCTCTCCGGCAACTTACGGGGTTCCTTTATGCCGGCCTCAATGCCACTCAGGATAGTAGGTTGAATTTCCCAGACCATAAGCCCGATCGCTTCAGCTGTTTCCGACAACTTGGCTATGACGGTGCCCCGGTCCAGGGCGCCGGCGCCGATTAACTGGCCAAGGGCGAAGGCGGATTCATTCAGTTGATTATTACGACCGCCTTCAGCGGTCTGGGCCAACCTGGTCAGTTCGTCTTCCAGGGCCTTGCGGGCATAAGCGCTATAATCGCCCTGCTGCTGGGCCGGGGGTGTTCTCTGGCCGCCTCTTTCGAGATTTCCGTTCCCAGCGTTCTTCTGGAACCAGGCCAGGATCGTCGGGGGTAGGTCGGCGGGTGCAATGCTGTCAGGGTCCCGGCCGGGGAGCCAGCTATAGGTGCCATCAATCCCTTTCTCAGGGTCCTTCACATAGCTGGGTGGAATTACATCCTGCATCCCGGCCCCGGTGCGAAGCTGCAGGCCCCCTTTGACCGTCAAGGTCTTTTCCAGGCCGGGAGGGCGTTTGAATAACCGCTTGATATTCCCGGCGGCCGTCCTCCAGGCTATCGTCGGGGGCAATTCGCCTTGTTCTTCCCATTCGCACATAAGGACCCCGGCCCATTTTGAGTCCGGGTCGATTACCGCATAATTATCCAACCGCACTCCGCGGTTGCATCCATTGGATTTTTTTAGCTTGATAGCCAGTTGCTCAGGGGTCAGGGTTTGCCAGTTGGGGAGGTTGGGGCCCTTTCGCCCTTTTGGTATGGGAATTATTGGACTGATCATAGAAATCTCATTATCTTCTCTGGTGAAGATGGGCAGGTATTCAAGGATTTCTCCTTTTAAACAACGATCCGGCTGGCCCCCGCTAAAAATCTTAGGGTTGTGATATCGCCCTCTGTTAGCTCCGCCAGGACAGACCCAACATCCCCAGCTTCCCGCCCGGCCTCCAGCAGCAGGTCAATCCTTTTTAGTAAAGGCAAAATGGTTTGCTTAAGGGTCTTCTCATTTTTGATTTTATTGGCACCCCTGGCATGGGATTGAGCTATCCTGGCAAGATCCCTATAGGTCAAGAGTTGGCTGTGAAGGGTTTCAAAGCCCTCTGCAGTGAATTTATCTTCAAGCTCTGCAGTAATCTCGCTTAGCCGGACAATGAGGCGATTTTGGCCAAGGTCGAACCCTGAGAGCATGACCAAAAGCTCACTGAGAGCCAAACGCCGGAAAGAGTCATTTTCTCCAATTGCTGCCAAAACTTTCTCCAACACGAAGGTCGCAAACGATTCCGCCGCCCATTTGGATGCTCTTTTAAATTCAGTTTCACCGCGCCAAACCTTGGCGACCGTAGCCGCCGTGCCCGTTCCCATTTCCTCGCAGATTTCGGTCTGAGTTAAGACGCCAAAGAGGGCTTGGCCCAAAGCCACATAGTATTTTTCTATGGAGAATCCCCGCCATAGATATGGACCCATTGCCAAAAACAGGCGTTTAGGATGTCACGCTGAACCAGGCTCAATTTGACCATATCGAACCCCCTAATTTACTGATTTACCATTTTATACCATTAAGTAAACCGAGGGTCAAGCTATAATATCCAAAATTTTCCCCCAGGGACAAAAGCCCTGGCCCTTCCTACTTTTTGGTTAAAGCGAGAAATACAGTCTGGGCGAATGTGGCGAGGATTTCGGAGACGGGGATTTCGTGAATCGAGCGGGATTTCTTGCCCCAACGGGTTTCGGGCGTCCACGACACGGTGTAGCAGCCGGTGTCTACCTTGATAACCTGCCAGGGCCGGGCATCCGGGGGAGCGCCCTTAACCGGCACATGCTCCACGGTTTTCACAGGACCATTTTTTCCCAAAAAAATGTAGGTCTTTGAAAAATTTTTTCAGAGGAGTTGGCCAAGCCCCGGCATCTGAGGAATACCGGGTCCATTTTCTTTACCAAATGTTTACCGTTTACCGGTAAATCTGCCCTGTAAAAGATATCTTCATTATAATGATTATACACCTATTTTGAAAGTAAATTTCGCAAGTTAGTGTCAATTTTGATTTTCTCCGATTTATCCATATCCGATTCGTAATCAGCAGGCCGAGGGTTCGAATCCCCCTGCCGGCTCCAGTAAATATGAGGGGTTAGCTTAAGTGGCTGGCCCCTTTATTATTCTGGGGTAGCAATTGGGGTAGCAAATCTGGCCGCGAATTTGAATTTCTCCGGGTGCAAGGCCGCCACCCTGCCCAGCAAGCCGGCTGCCGTGAGATACCATACCATCCGATCTTCAGCGCAGACAATTAGCGCCAGAACCTCTTGTAATACCAGGTTCGCTTTATCGTGCAACAAATGCCATACCGTTGCAGCGGTGAGCGCCCCGCTCCTACGGCGTTTGTCGCATTGCTAACCGGACCTGGTATAAAAAGGCGTTTGGTCATCCTGAGCGGAGCGAAGGATCTCATATTTACAGGTGGTTATAAGATTCTTCGGTCGTTGTGCTCCCTCAGAATGACAGTCATGAAGATATTTGCAAGAGGGTGGTAGGGCCGCAAGAATAAGGGCAAGTATTATGATACAGTTGGGTAAAACCGGACGCCGGAGGAATCAATAAGCATGAAAGTTCTGGTGACTGCAAAAATGCCTGCAGAGATTTTATCTTTGATCGGCCAAGAGCATCAGGTGGAGAGCCACGGTGCAGATCCGCCCATGGACCGGCAGAAGCTGCTGGGGAGTATTGCCGACAAGGAGGGGCTCCTGTGCACGATTACCGACCGGATAGATACAGAGGTGCTGGAGCGCGCCAAGGCTCTCAGAGTGATTGCCAACTTCGGCGTCGGCTTCGAGCATATAGATATTGAGGGCGCCACCCGGAGAGGCATTATGGTGACCAACACCCCCGGGGTGCTCACGGCTGCGACCGCGGACCTGGCCTGGGCGCTGATCCTGGCCACTGCGCGCCGGGTGGTGGAAGGTGACCGCAGAGTCCGGGAGGGCAAGTTCCAATACTGGGCTCCACTCCTGTTCCTGGGCCAGGAGGTGAGCGGCAAGACCTTGGGAATCATCGGCATGGGGCGGATCGGCCAAGCCGTGGCCAGGCGGGCCGCCGGTTTCGGCATGAAGCGCATCTACCATAGCCGGACCAGGCTGGAGTCCGGCGAAGAAAGAGAACTGGGGGCAGCCTGGCAGCCGCTTAAGACGTTGCTGCGGGAAGCGGATTTCGTGACGCTGCATGTGCCCCTGACCCCCCAGACCCGGCACCTGATCGGCAGCCGGGAGTTGGAACTCATGAAACCCTCGGCCTATCTCATCCAGACGTCCCGAGGCCCGGTGGTTGATGAGGCGGCGCTGGTGACCGCCTTACGCCAGGGCCAGATTCGCGGGGCCGGCCTGGATGTCTATGAGAGAGAGCCGGGACTCCACCCGGGCCTGGCCGACCTGGAGAACGCGGTGCTCCTGCCCCACGTGGGGAGCGCCACCGTGGAAACCCGCACCCGCATGGCGTTGATGGCGGCTGACAATCTCCTGGCGGGATTGAGAGGCGCGCCGCCCCCCAACTGCCTCAACTGGGCGGAACTCAAGAGCAATCCTGCATAAAGGGTTAACCCTTCTCAGCAGTTCCTGAGGGGCGGCGCCGCAGCGTCAGAGCTTCTTCAACCGTTGCCGCCGCTGGCGCAGGCTTTTGGGGAGGCGCCGGGCCGGGCCCTTCTTGCGGGCGCCCCGGGCGGTGGCGTCCGCCTCGCCGTCCGGGGCCTCGGCCCCGGCCGGGCCGTGCAGGTAAGCGAGCTCGAACTGGCCGGCGTTGATCCAGGCGGCCTTGACCTGCTCGGCGCATACCTGAATCTCCCGATCGGAAGTGACCACCAGGGCGCGCTGCCGCTCCTGGTGCAGGAGCCGTTTAATGACCTCGTCGGCCCGCTCCCCCCGGCGGGAATAGACGATGAGGATGCCCTGGTACCGGTCCCGGCTCTCTTTCAGGCCGCCGCGCTGCCAGCCGTCGAAGACCACGGTAATCTGGTGATGGGAGCGGCTGCGATAGTGGGCCAGCAGCTCCAACAAGGCTTCCCGGCCGGCTTGCAGGTCCATGGCGTCCAGCATTTGCAACTGGGGCGATTGCCGAATCAGGTTATAGCCGTCAACAATGAGGTGCATGGTCTTATAGTACTAAAATAATGTAATAAAGGGTGCGCCTATAAAAATACTATTGTCAATATCGATTAACCCTGTTATAGTGGAAACCGGTTACAGCATATTAACATGACGGGGGAGGAAATGGTAAATATGCGTAACTTGGCATACCTCTTGTGCGCCATGCTGCTCCTGGTGGCGGGCGCGGGGTGCGGCGGGGGCCTGGGGACGCCCGAATCCACGGCCACGCTGGCAAAACCCCTGCCCGAGTATCATCCGCCGGCAACCCCTTTAACGCCGGACCAGAGGCATATTGCCCAAGTATTGGCCAAGAACGGTTACAAGAACAAGAGCAATCTGCCCACGGTTATCGTAATCCACAAACTCAGCCGCAAACTCACCTTTTACCGGGGCCTGACCCCGCTCAAGACCTATCCCGTGGTCCTGGGAAACGATCCGTATAACGATAAATTGTGTCAGGGTGACACCTGCACCCCGGAAGGGGTGTACCGGATCCGGGCCAAGTATCCTCACTCCCGGTGGGACGCCTTCATCTGGCTGGATTATCCCAACACCCAGAACTGGCTGAAGTTCTCCCGGGCTAAGGAGAAGGGGAAGATCCCCTCGAATGCGTCCATCGGCGGTGATGTGGGCATTCACGGCACCGATGACCCCTATAAGAACATCATCGGCGAAAACTGGACCAAGGGCTGCATCTCTTTGCTTAACAAAGATCTGGACGAGATTTATCCCCTGGTGAATAAGAAAACCCTGGTAATTATCAGCAAGCAATAACTTCCAGTCCGGAGGCGCCGCGGGTCCGGGTGGCAGCGGCGGCGATGGGGCAAGTCAGAGGGGGCAGACTGCGGTCTGCCCTTTTCTTATGCCTGCCGGGCCGGGCCCCCGGCCAACCTAAGACCGGATCATCACCCCGCCGCCACCCCCGCCTCTGCCTACAGTCCTGCATCCTGGGTGGGGTACTCTCTTGGCACGCAACCCGGTCCAGGGCAGACACATCCGCACCCCAAGCCAGGGCGACCCACCGGGTCGCCCCTACCTGGCGCAGTGGCCGCAACGGGATATTATCCCCCCGGGAACCGGAAGAGGGGCGGTGTGGCCACCGCCCCTCCCTGGATACTGGTGCCCGCCGTCCCCAAGGGGGACCGGCGGCGGGTTATTTGGGAATCTCCACCGTCAGGTAGAGGGTGCGTCCCAGCCGCTTGATCAGGAAGCGGGCCACGGTCCCTTTCTTCAACTTGGCAATGGTCGTCCGATATTCCTTGACGGTGCTGACCACGGTGCCGTCCACTTCCAGGATCATGTCTCCGGCGCGGAGACCGGCATCAGACGCGGGAGTCCCGGGTTCCACCTGGACCACCACCACCCCCGCGTTATCCCGGAGGCGGAACTGCCGGGCCAGATTCGGGTCCAGATTCTGGACCTCCAGGCCCAGAGGCGTTTTCTCAGCCCCATGCACTTCCCGGGCTTGGGCATGGTGCGCCTCGGTGAGTTCCACGATGGTCAGGTGCAAGGTCTTTTCCTTGCCGTTCCGCAAGACCTTAATGGTGGCCTTGGATCCCGGCGGGGTGTCCGCCACCAGCCGGGGCAGTTCATTCATTTCGTGAATGGGGTGGCCGTTATATTCGATGATAATATCACCGCGATGGACCCCGGCCTTCTGCGCGGGCGAGCCGGGATTGACCTCGGCCACCAAGGCGCCTTTGGGTTCGGACATGCCGAAGGTCTTGGCCAATTCCGGGGTGACATTCTGCACCTGCACGCCGATCATGCCCCGGATCACCTTGCCCTTTTCCCTTAACTGGGGAATGACGAACTTGGCGATATTGCTGGGGGTGGCGAAGCCGATGCCCTGGCCGCTGGCCAGAATCGCGGTGTTGATACCGATCACCTGGCCCTTGAGGTTGAGGAGCGGGCCGCCGCTATTGCCCGGGTTGATGGAGGCGTCGGTCTGGAGGAAGTTGTCATAGGGCCCGGCGCCGATGACCCGGCCCTTGGCGCTGATTATCCCCTGGGTCACGGTATGGCCCAGGCCAAAGGGGTTGCCCACGGCCATGACCCAATCGCCCACCTGGATGGCGTCGGAATCCCCGAAGGTGAGAAACGGCAAATCGGGCGGCGGATTGACGATCTGGATCAAAGCCAGGTCGGTCTTGGGGTCCCGGCCTTTGACGGTGGCCCGGTACTCCTTGCCGCCCACCAGGATGACCTTGATTTTATCGGCGCCTTCCACGACGTGGTTATTGGTCACCACGTAGCCCTTGGGGTCGATGATGAAACCGGAGCCCAGGCTGCGGGTCTTGAAGCTCTTGGGCATCTGGCCGAAAAACTTATCGAAGAAATCCCGGAAATCCCGGAAAGGCCCTTCGGGTCCGAAGGGATTTTCCGGTCCCGGTTTCATCCGGGGCTGCCCCTGGCCCTGGCCCTGGCCCTGGCCGAAATATTCCCGGAATTGATTCTTGACCACTTTTTCGGTACTGATATTGACCACGGCGCCCGAGACCTGCTTGGCCAGCTTGGCGAAGGTATCCGGGGCCAAATAGGCGGGGGCCTCGGTCTGAACCTGGGGCTGGGGCTGGGCCTGGGGCTTGGCCTGGGCCCAGGACGGCTGGGGCGACGGGCTCAGGGGCCCCAAGCCCAGGAGGGCCACAACCAAAATGAGACTAATTATGAGACTGCGCTTTTTCATCCTTCTTCTCCTCTTTATTCTGGCTGGGTGTGACACCCGGTAGGGAAGTCATGGCAGATTTTTTCCCTACTACTACCAGAAGATAATTTTCCGGGCGGAGAAACTTCTCCGCGACTTTTTGGATATCCGCCGGGGTCAGGTGCTTGATCAGGCCGGGATAGCGCCAGGGGTAATCCAGTCCCAGGCCGTAGATTTCCACATATCCCAGGAGCCAGGCGCGTTTGGACATGGAGTCCATTTTCCGGGGAAAGCTGCCGATCAGATAAGACTTGGCGTCTTGGAGCTCCTGGTCCGTCACCGGCTGCGTCATCAGGCGGCGGAGCTGGGCCACCACCTGGGCAATCGCCTGGCCGGCCGAGGAGTTTTTGGTCTCCAGGGCCACGGTGAAGGGTCCGGGTTCCAAGCCCGGGGAAAAGGAACTATAGACGCTGTAGGCCAGCCCCCGGTTAACCCGGATGTCGTCCATGAGCCGGGAGGCGAAGCCTCCGCCCCCCAGGATGTAATTCATCACCTGGAAGGCATAGAAATCCGGATTCCGGCGGCTGATCCCCAGGTTGCCCAGGATAATGTTGGCCTGGGTGATATCTTTATTAATCACCACCTCCCGGCGTTTTTCCAGGGGAGGAATCGCCGGCAGTTTGACCGCCGGGACGGGAGCCGCGGCCCAGGCGCCGAAGGTTTTGACGACCCAGGGCTCGGCCTCAGCCGGGGTGAGGTCGCCCACCACGCTCAAGACGGCATTATTGGGGCGGTAGTACTTCCGGTGAAATGCCACCAGGTCCTGGCGGGTGATGGCCGACAGTCCCTCAGGAGTCCCCAGGACCGGATGACCGTAAGGAAAAGCGCCGTAAAGAGTCTTGAGAAAGGCTCGGGACGCCACCACCATAGGCTCATCGTCTTGGCTGGCCAGGGCCGCCTTAAACTGGCTGACCTTGCGCCGCACCTCCGCGGCCGGGAAGGTGGGGTTCATCAGGATATCCTTGAGCAGCTCCAGGGCCGGGCCCAGATCCTTTTTCAGCACCCTCAGGCTGATCGTGGAGTAATCACCGCCGCCTGCGGCAGCCAGGTGCGCCCCCATAAAATCCAGTTCTGCGGCGATTTTGGCCGAGGTGCGGGTTTTGGTGCCGTTGCGCAGCAGGGAGGCCGTCAGGTTGGCCAGGCCTGCCTTCCCCGGGGGGTCTTGCAGGGTCCCGGCCTTGACGAAAAGTTCCAGGGTCACCAGGGGCAGTTCGGCCTGCCGGGAAAACAGCCACACCAGGTGGTTGGGCAGTTGCTGCCGGGTTCCCAACACCGGGGCGGGCGGCGCCGCCAGGGCGGCGCTGCTCCAGAGCAAGACCCCCAGGAGGACCCAGGCAAGGTGTTTGAGCTCTTTTTTCAATATCACCATCGCGCCTTTTAGGCTAATCGTACATGGCCGCAAAAATTGGCCGCCTGTGAAAATGACCATCTCCGGCACGGGCGAGCCGGCGGCTCGCCCTGGCATTGGCACTTTCCCGGCAACCCCATCTTCCGGCACCCGGGATCAATGAATTTCCCGCCCCGGCTGGAAATGGCCGGTAGGGGCCTTGCCGGTCTTGATGGGCACCAGGGTCCCCACGGTCCGGTTATCGGCCACCAGGTATTTTCGGGCCACGTCCCGAATCTGCTCCCGGGTGACCTGCTCAATCTTGGGAATGAACTCCTTGAGCAGGGTCCAGTGGGCCACGGTCTCCGTCCGCCCCAACAGCATGCCCCGATAGAATATGGAATCCAGGGCCATATAAAAGGAGGCCGCGGCTTGATTTTTGGCCTTTTGCAGTTCCTTGGCCCCCACCAGACCGGTTTGCAGCCGCTTGATCTCCGCTGCCAGGGCGGCCTCTACCTGGGATACGGTCTTGCCCGGCATGGGTTGGCCGTAAATTGTCAAGACAAAGGGGTCGGTGGTATCCAAATCATAGTCGGCCCCGGCCTCCAGGGCCAGTTTCTGCTGGTACACCAGGTCGTGATAGAGGCGGGAACTGTGCCCCGCGGACAGGATGCGGCTCAGCAACTCCAGGGGATAGGCGTCGGGGCTTTCCCAGTTGGGAACCAGATAGTTAATCAGGACAAAGGGGAACCGCGCCTCCCGGTGCACTTCCACCCGGCGCGGCCCGTAATGTTTGGGCTCCTGGGCGGTAACCTTAGGGGGCGCCGGTCCCGCCGGCAACTGGCCGAAGGTCGCCTGGATCTGCGCCAGGGCCACCTTGGGGTCGATATCGCCCACCACCACCAGGGTGCAGTTGTTGGGGAGATAGTAACGGTGATAGTAAGTGCTGTATTCATCCAGGGAGATGCTCTGGATGTCATGGAGCCAGCCGATCACCGGCCACTGATAAGGATGAGCTTCAAAGGTGGCGGCCATGGTGGCTTCCTGCATAAAGCTCACCGGATCGTCTTCGGTGCGCAGGCGCCGCTCTTCGATCACCACTTTCTTTTCGAGATCGAAGTTCTTTTGGTCCACATTGATGCCCCGCATGCGATCCGCTTCCATCTCCAGCCAGGGCCGCAACTGGTCCTTGGGGCCGGTTTCAAAGAAGGCGGTATAATTCCTGGAGGTAAAGGCATTATCCGACCCTCCCACCTTTTGCACTGCCTGGGAGAAATACTTGGGACCATACTTGGCCGTGCCCTTAAACATCAGGTGCTCGCACAGATGGGAGATGCCGGTCTTGCCCAGGGCTTCATTCCGGGAGCCCACCTTATACCACACCTGGAGGGTGATAATGGGGGCCCGGGGCTCGCGCAACAGCAGCACCTTGAGGCCGTTGTCCAGTTTATGCTCCACGACCTGGTTAAAGAGGTTGCCAGGCGACGCGGCGCTGAGCGGCGCCGGGCTCAGACCCAGCCAGGACACGGCGGCCAGCGCGGCCAGGCGCCATAACCACCGGCGCCCGGGGGCGGCCACGTGCAGATGTCGGGGGAAAAAAGTCATAGGCTTGCTATCTTCAACCTGGAGTCGGGGTCAGGGAGAACCTCGGGCCTCATCCTTTAACCCTAACTGAATTAAAGTAATTTCGCCCTGGACGGATTGCAAGGTAAGCAGGCAAAGATTATTCCGGTTTGGGCCTTTGCCCCTCAGCTATCTTGGCTAGGGTGAGGGCATGGGGCCGGGTCGGCCACACCGCGCCGATGACCAGCGCCGCCAATCCCGCGCCGGACATATCCAGCATGACTTCATAAAGACCGCCCCCCGGGATCCTGGTAAAAGTTTGGAGCCCCTGGTTCATCATGGCCGCTAAGAAACAAAGTCCTAAGGCATAGAGGCAGGCGTGCCGCCGAGGGGCGCCCTCAGTCCCCAGTAAAGCCCGGAACCAGAAAACGTAAAGGATGCCGAAAGTCAGGACCCGACCGATTTTCCACAGAAATAAGTTAAGAATCTTAAGATCGTATGAATCCACCATGGCAAACCAGGACACGAACCACCTGAGCGGCCCCAGGGTGCCCTTGGCTGGGACCAGCCCTCCCGACATAGCCAGCACCGCCAGACTCCAAAGGACGGGGGGAAGCCAATAATAAAGCATGTGGGGCCGCCGCCACCAGGTTATTATCGGTCTGGGTGCGGCAAGACCCCGGGGGCGCCACAGCGCGGCGGTAATCAGCGCCGATAGGCTGGAGCCGGACATATCCAGCATGACATCCCGGAGGCTGGACCCCCGGGTGGGGTAAAACCATTGGCGCCCCTCGTCCATGGACGAAAAGAGCAGACAAAACCCCAAAGCCCAAAAGCAGGCGCGCCACGGCCGGTAATGGGCATGCCCCCGAAAAGCCCGGAACCAGAGAAAATACATAAAGCCATAAGCCAGGACGTGGCCGGTTTTCCGGAGATAGAAATTGATCAGGTTAAGCTCGGCCGGTTTCAGGACCACAAACCAGGACAGCAGCCAGTGGAGCAAATGCCTGGTGTTGGCGCCCGAACCCACATTCCCCGACATCAACAACACCGCCAGACCCCAAAGGATGGGGGGGGCCCAATAGAAAATAAAATGGGGCTTTCGCCAAATCGGGGTGGTGCTGCCCAAAGGTTCGGTTCCTTCATCCCGGTCGGATCGTCCGGGGGCCAAGCCTGCTGCTTTAAAGTTATTTAGACTTACTTTCTCAGAGTTTTATTAAGGAAGGGAGGCAAAATTTCCGGCCGGATCAGGGAACTAGTTGATAATGCCCCTGAAAACTTTTCGCAGCCGGATCAGATGTCCGGCCCCTGCCGGGGCCAGCCGGCCTGGGGCCCCGGAGCCCGCCGCACCTATCCCTTCAGCCTAAGATCGCCTCCACGAAGGCCTCGGCGTCAAAGGGCCGCAAGTCGGTCATGGCCTCCCCCACCCCGATATATCTGAGCGGGATGCCGGTTTCATGAACCACTGCCAGGGCCATGCCCCCCTTGGCGGTGCCATCCATCTTAGTGAGGACCAGGCCGGTAACGCCCACGGCCTCATGAAATAACCGGGCCTGGCTCAAGGCGTTTTGCCCCGTGGTGGCGTCCAGGACCAGGAGCACCTCATGGGGCGACCCGGGGATCTTTTTGGCCGCGGTGCGGTAAATCTTTTTCAACTCCTCCATGAGGTTGACCTTGGTGTGCAGCCGCCCCGCGGTATCCACGTAGACCGTGTCCACCCCCCGGGCGACGGCCGCGGCCAGGCCGTCGAAGACCACCGCGGCGGGGTCGGCCCCGGTCTTCTGTTTGATCACCCCGGCGCCGACGCGGGCCCCCCAAATCTCCAACTGCTCCACCGCCGCGGCCCGGAAGGTGTCCCCGGCCACCAGCAGGGGCGTCAACCCCTGGTGACTATCCCGGTGGGCCAGTTTGGCGATGGTGGTGGTCTTGCCCACACCGTTGACCCCCACCAGCAGCACCACCCAGGGCCGGGCCTCCCGCTCCGGAGGCGCCGGGGCCGTGAGCAAAGCCACCATCTCGGCCTTGAGCGCGGCCTTGAGCCGGGCCACGTCCCCCAGTTCCCGGCGTTGCAATTTTTCCTGCAGGGCCTGGATCAGAGAGAGGCTGGTGTCCACGCCCAGATCGGCGGTGATTAATAATTCCTCCAGCTCTTCCAGGAGTTCGGCGTCCACGACCTTGCGCCCCCGGAACAGCCGGTCCAGACCGCCGCTCAAGGTCTCCCGGGTCCGTTTGAGGCGTTCCCGCAGGCGCCGGAAGCGCTTCTGGCGGACGACTTCGGCGGCTTCCCCGGCTGCCTCCAGGTCCCCGGCCTCCGGGAATTCCGGGGCCGTTTCCTCATCCCATCCTTCTAAAGGAGTGGCGGCGGCCTCAGGTTCGGGGGCGGGGGGGATGGTCTCGGGCGTTTCCGGCAACGGGGGCGATGCGGGTTCAGTCGGGGGCGCCGGGCTGAAGTCGAGTTCCTCGGCCTCGAGACCCGGTTCGGTCTCCGGCGCGAGGGGAGCTGCCGCCGCCTCCTCTCGCTTCTCTTCTTCCTTGCCCTTGCGGCGAAACCAGCGGCGCATCTCTAAGAGGTCGTAATTTTAGAAAAATCGGCCATCTTGAGGAAGGTCTGGCTGATGCGGACCAACAGGGCCAGACGGTTGCGGCGGAGCCCGGCATCCTCGGCCATGACCAGCACCTTCTCGAAAAAGGCGTCCACCGGCCCCCGCAGCCGGGCCAGGGAGCGGCAGACCTCGGGATAATCCCGCTGCTCCAGGGCCTGGGTAACCTGCGACTCCATCAAGGCGGTGGATTCGTGCAGGATGTTCTCTTCCGGATAATCAAAGAGTTGCGGGTCCACTTCCCCGGGATCGGCCCCCTGGGCGATATTGATGACCCGTTTGAAGGCCACGGCCAGGGAGGGAAACTCCGGGCTCTGGCGGACTTCGTGCAGGGCGCGGACCTTGTCCGCGGCGTCCATGACGTCCCGGCAGCCCCCGGCCAACACCGCGGTGATGGTCTCGTGGTCAAAACCTTCGGTGAGGAGGAGGTGCTGCAACCGGGTCTGGAAGAAGTCCAGCACTTCCAGGGCCGTTTCTGCCGGGGTGCGGCTGATCTTGTCTTGCAGGAGTTCCAGGGCCGCGGCCACGGTCTCCGCCAGATCCAGGTGGAGCGCCTGGCTGCGCAGGATACGGATAACTGCCAGGGCATGGCGCCTCAAGCCGTAGGGGTCGGCGGTGCCCGTGGGGCTCAGGCCCACCCCGAAGCAGCCGCAGATGGTGTCCAGGCGGTCCGCCAGGCCCACCAGGGCGCCCACCCGGTCGGGAGGCAGTTGATCGTCGGCGTGCCGGGGCAGATAGTGGGTAAACAGGGCCTCGGCCACCTCCGGAGACTCGCCGGAGAGCTTGGCGTACTGGCGGCCCATGACGCCCTGGAGGCTGGGGAATTCCCCCACCATTTCCGTGGTGATGTCCGCCTTGCAGAGGGTGGCGGCGCGCTCAACCTCTTGCTCCAGTTCCGGGGCCAGTTGCCGGGCCAGGCGGGCCGCCAGTTCCCGGAAGCGCGCCATCTTCTCGTAGGAGGTCCCCAGCAGGGAGTGGAAGACCACGCCTTTCAGGGCCTCCACCCGGTTTTCCAGGGGGACCTTGGCGTCCTCCTTATAGAAGAACATGGCGTCACTGAGACGGGCCCGAATGACGCGCTCATGGCCCTGGCGCACCACATTGGGGTCCCGGGTCAGGGTGTTGTTCACCGCCATGAAATGGGGCAGCAGGCGGCCGTTTTCACCCCGCAGGGAGAAATAGCGCTGATGCTCCCGCATGGAGGTGATGAGCACTTCGTCGGGCAGGGCCAGAAATTTGTCCTCAAAATTCCCCACCACCACCGAGGGATATTCCACCAGGAAGGTGTTCTCTTCCAGGAGCCCCGGATTGGGCACCACTTCGCCCCCCACCCCGGCTGCGGCCTCGGCCAATTCCTTCTCCAACAGGGCCCGGCGGGCCGCGGGGTCCACGATGACCTTGGCCTTCTTCAGGGCCGCGACATAGGCCTTGGCGTCCGCCACTTCCACGGCCTTGGGCGCCAGAAAGCGGTGGCCATAGGTGACCCCGCCGCTCACCACATCGCCCAGTTCAAAAGGCACCACCGCGCCCCCGAAACGGGCCAGGATCCAGTGGATAGGCCGGGCAAAGGTGATGGTTTCGGAGCCCCAGCGCATGGACTTGGGGAAGCTCAACCCCAGGATAAAGGCCGGCAAGAGCTCCGGCAGGCGTTCGGCCGTGGGCCGCCCGGCGGTGCTCTTCTTCACCGCCAGATAGACGCCCCGGGGGGTGTCCACTTCGATAAGGTCACTTGCCGCCACGCCTTGCTTCTTGGCAAAACCCAGGGCCGCGGGGGTGGGCTGGCCGGCGGCGTCAAAGGCCACGGCTTTGGGGGGGCCGATTTCCTCGGTTTCGACCTCAGCCTGAGCCTCGGCCACCTTCCGGGCCACCAGGGCCAGGCGCCGGGGGGTGCCCCAGGTGAGGATCTCCCCCGCACCGATACGTTCCTGATCCAACAGCTTGCGAAAAGAGGCGGCCAGTTCCTCTAAAACCGGCGGCAAAAATCGGGCCGGGATTTCTTCCGTGCCGATCTCCAATAGAAATTCGCTTCCCATGATTGTCCTCACGATAAGGCGCGGTTTATGAAGCGGGCTGACAACCTGCCGCAAACCCGGGGGCTTTTCTTTAACTGCTCACTGCTTACGGCTCACTATTGCTTCAGCAGCGGAAACCCCATTTCTTCCCGCTGTTTCAGGAAGCCTTCGGCGCACAGGCGGGCCAGTTGGCGCACCCGGCCGATGAGGCTGGCGCGCTCCGCCACGCTGATGGCCCCCCGGGCGTTCAGGAGGTT
>CAYNMI010000021.1:0-16758 GCA_964398095.1 uncultured Desulfobacca sp. | reverse complement strand
ATCCGGCCCCGGGTGGTGATCAGCGGCCAGGAGGCGCACATCAGTTCATGGGGCAGGTTGACCCCTTGACAATTGGGCCCGATCACCCGCATCCCGGTCTTACGAATCACCTGGGCCAGTTCATCCTGGAGGCGCTCCCCGTCGGGGCCGGCCTCGGCAAAGCCGCCGGTGATGACAATCGCGGCCGGGACGCCGGCGGCGGCGCACTGCTCCAAAGTAGCGGCCACGATCCGGGCGGGAATCACCACCACCGCCAAATCCGGGGGAGCCGGGGTGTCGGCGATGGTTTTATAGACCTTGAGCCCCAAAATTTCGTCGGCCTTAGGGTTGATGGGATACAGCGCCCCGGGGAAGCCGCCGTTTTTGAGATTGGCCAGGATATCGTGGCCCAGTTTGCCCGGCGCGCTGGACGCGCCGATGACGGCAACGCTTTTGGGTTTAAAGATGGGTTCCAGACTGGCAATAATATCCATGGGACCTCCTGAGAATTTTCCAGGTTGAACGATAGATCGATAATAAAGCAGGGGTGGGCAAATTGAAAGGCGAATTTTTCTTCCGGCCCAGCCTCTTGATCTTCTTGAGGGGGACAGGACCGGATGAACCGCTGGTTCAGCGTCGATTTATCCGGTGCCGTCATGTCGGCCGCCTGGATTATCAAGCACCCGGGAGATGGCGGAGTTACTTTTGAGGCGGGGAATTATGACGATGATCAAACAGAGTCCGGCCCTCATTGCCATTCCCACCCTGAGCTTGGCAGCGAATTCAAGCAATGATTCGGTCGGACCCTAAAAAAATAATATGATAAAAGTACTTGACAAGCTAATATGATTAATAAATATTAACATAACTACTCCAATTAATCACACTGAAATAAAAAATGAAAGGGAGAATTCACATGGCTAGCGAAGTGTTAAAGTTAACCGCGCAAATTGTAATGTCCCATGCCTCCATGAGCGAACTCAGCCCCGATGAATTGGTGGAAGAGATCAAAGAGGTCTATAATGTTTTGACTTCCCTGGAAGGCGGAGCGGTTTTGGAGGAAGTGGTTGCAGAATCGGGTAGTGAGGGAGAAGTGGTAAAGAAACCCTCCGTGCCCTTGAAAGAGATCGTCAAGGCTAAATACGTGGTCTGCCTGGAATGCGGCAAAAAGATGAAGACCTTGAAGACCCATCTGCGCAAGGCCCACAACTTAACGCCGAAAGAATATTTCCGGAGATATGGCCTGGATCCCAAGAAATTTCCCCTGGTGTGCAAAGAGTATTCCGAACAGCGCAGCAAATTGGCTAAGGAACGGGGCTTGGGGGCCCAGGGAGGCAGACGTAAGGCCTCTGCTTAATTGAACACGAGAATAATTTTTTTTAAAACCGGGTCGCCAAATCTTGGGTGAGGCCGCTACCGGGATGTGGTCTGGCGGCTGCACCCAAGCAAGATCCCCGCAGGGAAGAGTATGGGTTCAGGGACGAACCCGGCGAGCCGATGCGCCCGGGCCCTGGCGCCGGACACCCCCGAGGGCCGTATAATTTAGTGAGGCTTGAGCCGATTGACGCCCCCCGTCAAGAGCTACCGGGAACGCTCCTTGAAAATCCATGGGATGATTTGCGCCAAGTGTGGGCGAGAATTCACACCTAAAAACCGGCAACTCTTAACGGTGCACCACAAGGATGGCAATCCCCATAATAACCCCGCGGATGGCTCCAACTGGGAGAATCTCTGCATTTACTGCCACGAAGACGAGCACAGCCGGAAACTGCTGGCGGATTATCTCAGCGGCAAATGAGGGAATCCCATCTTAGGGTGGTTATTCCCAAGCCTGATGGAGAAGCGGGCCCGCCCGGTTTCTGAAGACCGGACCTGGCGGAGCCCGTGATTTCCGCCTCAGGCTGCCGCTATCCCTCTCACCCTTACCTGCCAATGGTCAGCTATAGTCCGCATCCCGCCCGCCTGGAGGCATCGCCGGATGACGTTCTGAAGACCGCACCACTCGGCGGCCATCAGGCGCTGTGGCCCCAGGCCGGGCACCTTGGCGGCAGCCGCCGGTGCGGCGCACCTGCCACCATTCTTAGGACCGGCGCCTAAAAAATTTATGTCGCGTCATCTCTGTGCCGAAACATCACACAAGAGGTTTCCCATGACGGGCCTGGATGGGTGCCGCCAGTCGCGGTAGGGAGAGCGGCGCCCGGCCATGCCGGGGTGAGGCGGCCGCTGACTTCCAACCCAGGCGGAACTCGAGAACCATAAGAGGCCCGCGGCCCGTGAGGTAAAGAGCCCCAACCCGCCACAGGAGAACAATCGGATGAACCGGCAGGAGTTTCAGAAGGTCTGGGGCAAGGTCATCGCCCGGGCCTGGGCGGATGCGTCCTTCAAGACGCGACTGCTCACCGCCCCCGAGGCGGTGTTTAAAGAATACGGCTTCGAGGTGCCCCCGCATATTATCATCGAGGTCGTGGAGGACGCCGGCCGGATGATCCACCTCCGGTGCTCCCAGCAAGGGGCTCCCGAATGGTACATGGAGTGTACTTCATCCTGCTACCAACGGCCCGAGACGAGTTCCCAGATGCAAATTTGGAGTATGTGGCGGGCGGGCTGGCGGACGGGCCTGACGGTCTGTCTGCCGGCCAGACGATGAAAGCGGAACCATGACCCATTTTCGCGCCCGCCGCACCCTGAACGGACGGAAGGCCGGAATACCCTTGGCGGAAAAATTTCCGGTCTTGGCGGCTTGAAAAGAGCCTCGCCCCCATCTTCCTCCCCCGCCAACCTGATGCCCGGCATGCCCACATAATACCGTTTTCGGTTTTCAGTTTTCCGTAAAATAATTTAGGGAATTCATTATGTTAGCCGGAGAGTTTGTTGCATCTGAATCTGAAATTGGTATAACTTATCACGCCCCTTCAAACCGCCTACAAACGTGTGGCGGGGGCGGGGCCGCTCCCCTCTCTCCCCGGCGGGGTGTCTGCCTCATAGATTTCAAGACCCGGAGATTGTCTCCCGGATGAAATGGGGCTGGTTCGGTATCCTCTTCTTTAAACATCTCCGGTAGATATTTTTCTATAGGCTTGACGTTCCGCTCTGTCTTATAATAAATTGTATATATTCTTGTTCGGCAGTTGGTCCTGATAGCCTGAAGCTTAAGATCCCTCCACTGAGGATGGCCCGGGCATCCGCCGCGAGCCGTGGCGGACTTTGTGTCAGCGCCGCTATTGGGTCTCCGCCACTCCGACTCCTATACAGGAGGCGAGCCAAGGCCGACAACGCGCCCGAATTCACCGAGGTAGGATCAAGCCTGGATGCATGATCTTTGGGATACCCCCTGGGGGAAGTTGCTGGGTCTGGAGCGCAATGGCGCGTCTTTATTGAGCCACGGCCTGGCCCTGAGCTTCCACAAACCTCAAATCCTGAAGACCTTTTTATACGAGGGCTATCGCAACCTCCTCGGAGTCACCCTTGACCGCCGTCTGCATCCCGGACGCAGCGGGTTGCCCTTCGAGATCATCCTGGATCTCACCCGCCGGTGTAATCTCAAATGCGTCATGTGCACCCAGATTCGCCATTCCAAGGAGATTCCCGACCGCCTGGGCTGGTATGACCCCCACCAGGAACTGCCGTTAGCCGTCTGGGTAGATCTCTTGGATCAGGTGAAATCCTATCGGCCGCGGCTCCATATTACGGGCGGCGAACCCCTGGTGTACCCATATTTCCAGGATCTGGTCCGGGAGATCAAAAAACGCGGCTTTTTCATGCGCCTGACCACCAACGGCACCCTGCTCACCGGGGTGGCCGAATTTTTGATCACCTCGGAAGTGGAAGTGGTGGTGGTCTCTCTGGATGGACCCCAGGAGATTCATGATCAAATCCGCGGGCAACAGGGGGTGTTCGAGCGGGCCACGGCGGGAATCCGGGCCCTGGTGGAGCATCGCAAAAAGGGCAAGGATTATGGGCCCTTGCTCCTGATTAACTGCACCATTTCCCGGGGCAACCTAGAGGTGCTGGACCAGATGGTGCCCCTGGCCCTGGATTTGGGGGCGGATATTCTACAATTTCACCACACCATCTTCGATTGGCCGACTAATGTCGATAAGCACAACCGCCTCCTCTCCCCGGAGCGCAGCCGGCAATGGGGCCTGGACCTGGCCTTCCCCTCCATTTCGGAGCATGAATACTACCAGAGCCAGATTGGCCCGGAGGACCTCCCCCTGCTTTTGGCTCGTCTCCGTGAAGCCCGGCGGCTCGCCAAAGGGAGGTTGAACCTGATTTTTGTGCCTAACCTGCCTTTCGAACTGATTGAACCTTATTATCTGAACCCGGACCATCCGTTCGCGGAGATCTGCAAGCGCTTGTGGAAAAGCTGCCGCATTTTTCCCGACGGCACCATCGCCCCATGCTTTCACGCCATGGTAGGCAACATCCGGGAACAGCCGTTCGTGGAATTATGGAATAACTCCAAAATGCAGCGCCTGAGAGAAATGATCCACCAGGGGCTCCTGCCTGGATGCGCCCGCTGCTGCAGCCGGCGGTTTACCTGAAATACCCTCCCTGATGGCTCCCAAAGGTGCAAGACCGGCCTTAGGGCAGTATCCGCACCAGTCTCCCCTGCCTTAAAAAGATCAGAGACGGTTCATCCATAAGAGCCACCCGGGTTTTCCCCCGGCGGTCAAACAACCCCAGGGCGGCTTTCCGGTCATTCTTCAAGCCCAACACCAGCCGGGGCGTGCCGTCCTTGCCCATGATATTGAGACTCCGGTCACCGTTCTTTTTACTGATCGCCTCCAGGGCGGTCTTGTGGCTGGCCCCGTAAAAAAGGAGCTGCGCGTCGCCCTGGGGGGTGACCCCCAAGGTGATGAGCCGATTGCCCTGATCATACAGGCCGACGGCCGGCGCGCCGTTTGGCTGGACCGCCAGTTCCAGGCAC
Source organism: uncultured Desulfobacca sp. (assembly GCA_964398095.1). Lineage (GTDB taxonomy): Bacteria > Desulfobacterota > Desulfobaccia > Desulfobaccales > 0-14-0-80-60-11 > 0-14-0-80-60-11. The sequence continues at coordinate 11,849 of CAYNMI010000021.1, read as the reverse complement.
AGTTTCCCGGCAGAGTAAAAGGAGATATTTCGGGAGCCCTGGGGGGTGGCTTGGATCTCCACGGCGCTCTGGCCCTGATCGTCGCCCAGTTCCAGCGTCGCATTCCCCTGGGGGTATGCGGCCAGGCGCACCCGGGGCCCGGTGGGGTCTCCGCCCAAAAGCACCAATCGGGCCACCCCCAGGGGATCAACCCCGAGACGACCCCGCACTTTTCCGGCCGGGTCCACGAGTTGGAAGTGCTCGGCCCGCATGACCGCAGGCGCCGCCAGGGGCGGGACCGCCGCCAGCCTGCCTCCCCAAAAACCGGCCAGGAGTCCCAAGACCGCCGAAATAATCCCCGAGACCAGCATTACTCGGTGCTGACGTTCCATAGCATACCTCCCTTCATCCGGGCTCAGGCGGCAAATAATCCTGATCCCGCCGCCTTACCTCCGCTGGCACCCGGTCCTCTCCGCATTTTTCTACGCCCCCGCCAGGGGATAGCCTGCCTGTTTCCAGCCCTCAACGCCGCCCAGGAGGACCTCGGCGTTTTTATATCCCTTATCGAACAGCGCACTCGCCCGACCGGCGGCGCTGGCTTCCTGGGGTCAGGCGCAGTAGAACACGATTTCCCGGTCTTGGGCCAAAGTCGGCAGGTGGGACTTGAACTCCTCCAGGGAGATGGCGCCCGCCAGTTGCAGTCGCCTGAATTTATCCTCATCATCATAGGCGCAGACCAGGAGCGCTTCTCCTGATTGCACCTTGGGATAGATCTCTTCCGGGGTGACGCGGCGCGGTGTGTGCATGAGCTTTCTCCTCTCGGGGCGATTTTTAGGGAACAGCCTCCTTTCTAAAGATAAAAAGAAATCCCCGGAAATCCAGGGGGCTCCAGAAGCTATTGCAAAACCTCGTTTCATGTCATCCTGAACGGCGTGCAGGATCTATAATTTATTAATATTACTAGATTCTTCGCTTCGCTCAGAATGACAAATTACGGGGTTTTTAGGTTTTGCAATGGCTTGCAGCCTCAGACGGTCGCCGCCCTCAATTCCGAGGTGCAGTGAGGACAGCGGGTAGCCTTGAGGGGAATTTCCGACAGGCAATAGGGGCACTCTTTGGTGGCGGCGGCCGCCGGCGGCGCTTCCTGTTGCCGGCGTAATTGGTTAATGCCCCGCACCAGGAGAAACACCGCAAAGGTCACGATGACAAAACTGACGATGGTATTGATGAACACCCCGAGATTGAGGGTGACCGCCCCGGCTGCCTGGGCCACGGCCAGGGAGGCATAAGGGCCAGCCACCTTGCCGGCCTTCAGGGTAATGAACAGGTTGGTGAAATCCACGTTGCCCAGGAGCAGGCCGATGGGCGGCATGATGACATCCGCGACCAGGGACTTGACCACCGTTCCGAAGGCGGCCCCGATGATGATGCCCACCGCCATGTCCACGACATTACCCCGCATGGCAAATTCTTTAAAATCTTTAAACATTTTGGCCTCCAGAGATAGAATTTTTCAGGTTTGGTGGGATCATGCAGCAGGATTGCCACAAGTACCTAATATTGAACCACATCTGGATGAAGGATTAAATAAAAATTTCATGAGCGCCTGATTTCCAGCCGGTGGTGAGCCTCGGAGCGGGGGTCAGGATTGGCCCCCGGACTCCCTGACAACCCGTTTTTCTAGCCAAGAATTCCCTCACCAGGAAAAATTTGGGGCAGGCCCTTGTTTTTTTATGCTAAGTAATTATTACTATAAAATAGCGATTATCTGAAAATTGATTGTCGGTAGCCGGGCACAGGCCCGGATTCTAAACTTCAAGGGGAAAAACCCCGATAAACCAAAGGAAAAGGAGATTGTCCATGAGTAACTGTGGTTGTGGTTGCCAACACAAAAGTGAACCCAAAGCGGCCCCCGCGGCGGAGAAGAAGAGTTACATCTGTTATCAGTGCAACACCTTCAAGGAAGCTCCGTCTGCGGCGCCGGTCCCGGAATGTTGCGGTAAGAAGATGCAGGAGATGGACTAACCCGGCCGCGGTGGTTGGGCCCGGCCCCTGGGGGTGGCGCCCGTCACCACGCGTCGACATCCGTGGGGATAAGGCTGCGCTTGGTCTTATCCCCATTTCTGCAACCAGGCACGGAGCTTCACGGGGGGCAGGATCTGGATGCCGGCGAGAATTATATATTGTACAATAAGGCGAATTAACGACGGAGGCCGAGATGTCCAAACCTGAAGAAATGTGGCAGTGCCAGATGAGCAACTGTGGCTATATCTACGACCCGGCCCATGGGGACAAGAAGGGCAAGATCCCCAAGGGCACACGGTTCGAGGATTTGCCGGAGGACTGGAAGTGTCCGTGCTGCGGCGCCAGCAAGGCCAGGTTCAGGCCCCTGGCCGGGCCGGGCTCAGTGGCCGCGGAAGCGGTCAAGTGCGCCCAATAACCGGTAACTGAGTCGGGGGTCGGGAAAGTGACCGAGGCGGCCGGCATTCCCCGGGCGCATCAGCATTGAGGGGACCCCCGCTTCTCAACCCGCCTGATTTGAGGCGGCTGGTACGGTAAGATCAGCCCGGCTCCCCGGGCTTAAAACAGGAGGCCCAGGCCATGACCGAAACCGAGGACAAAGTTTATTGGAAGTGCACCAAGTGCGGCTTCACCCTGACGGGACCCAGACCCCCGGAGGTCTGCCCTGAGTGCAAGGATACTTGCGAATTTAAGAATGTGACCTGCTACTTGCCGGAATGCGGCGGGGTGGGGAATATCGACCCGCGGCTGTAGCGGGGCCGTATGGAGTGAGGGGGCCGGCCTCCCCGGGCGGCGCGGCCAGCCGGTCGGCCTGGGGGGGCGGTCTCTGCCCCCGGGCCGCCCGGAGGCCAGGGGGCGAGCGCCATCAACCGCACTTTCCCCCTACCCCCGGGGAGCCGGGAGCCTGATGCTTTAGAGGAGCGGTTTGACCAGTTTCTCGAAATCCGCCTTGCTTCGGGCTCCCAGGATTTTATGGACAATGTTCCCCTGGCGGTCGATGATGAAGGTCAGGGGCACCAGTTCGACGCCGCCGTAAGCCTTGCTTACCGCGTCATTTCCTTGCAGCACCGGATACGCCAGACCCAACTGGGTGACGATTTGCTTGAGCTGCTGGGGAGTGGAGGCCAGGCCGATCCCCAGGACCTGGAAGCCCTGCCCCTGGAGTTCCTGGTTCAGCCGGTTCAGATCCGGCATTTCCTGCCGGCACGGCCCGCAAAAAAAGGTGAAAAAGTTGACCAACACCACCTTGCCTTTAAACTGGCTCAGGCTGTAGTCCTTGCCGTCCTGGATTCCTTTCAAGGTAAAGCCCGGAGCGGGGCCGGCGGCCCAACCCGAGGTGGCCGCGGCCATGAGAAACAGGGCTGCCAGCAGCCCCACCCATAATCTCGTCCGCCCCGCCGTGGTCTTCATCGTCATGCAGATCTCCTTGGCCTGGATTGCTTTCCAGTTTTCTTCATAATATATATCCGAAAAATCCCGTCGCCACAAATTGTTCTCTTTTAACCGGCCCAGGGTCGCGTCCCGGAAATCCCTTTCATAAATCCAGGGTTTTAAATTTCCCCTTTTTCTCAAGACGGGCAGGGCTGACTAGATAATCGCTTGATAATCCGCCAAAATCTACCTTTATGGCCGGGGGACCTATCTATCTGGACTCAATGATTGTCCTTTTGAAAATCTCCCGCCGATTTTGGCAGGGTAAGACCTAGATTTCCGGCCCGGACGCGGCCGCGCCCGCGGCGAGGCGCAGATAGGGACCCGCCTGCTCCAGGAAACCTTCTTGCATCAGGGTGTGGAGGAGCCTGGTGGTGCGCCCCGGGTCTGCCCCCACGGCCTGCACCAGTTCCTGGAGGGAGAGAGCCGGTGATTCCAGGAGGGTCTTCAAGATCAGCCCCCGAATCCGCCGGTCGGAACCGGCAAAGGGACCCTGCCGCTGGTAGTGGGCGCTCCGCCGGTTGGGATTGGGCCCGCGGCGCTTGAGCATGGCCCCGTAATCCATGAGGGCATAGTACCAGGGGCGCGGCTGCTCCCGGTCCAGGGTCCGGTCCACCAGGGGCAGAATCTCCAAGTCCCTGACCCCGTCTTGGCCCGCGAAGAAATGGTGCAGAAAAACCCGGCGAATGTTGGTCTCGATAAACACCACCGGCTGGTTGAAGGCGAAGGCGGCCAGGGCTCCCGCCGTGGCCGCGCCGATGCCGGGAAAGGTCCGCAGGGTCTCAACCGCGGCGGGGATGCGCCCTTGAAACTCCGCCGTCACTCGCTGGGCGATGCGCTGCAGGGCCAGGGCGCGGCGGTTGTATCCCAATCCCTGCCACCGGGCCATGATCTCCCTTAGGGGGGCCCGGGCCAGGCACGGCACGTCGGGGAAGGCCGCGATAAAGGGCTCATACTTGAGGACCACCCGCTCCACCTGGGTCTGTTGCAGCATGATTTCCGAAACCAGGATGTGGTAGGGGTCAGAAGTGGCCCGCCAGGGTAACTGCCGCCCCTGGGCCTGAAAAAACCGGTAAATATGCCGGCGGAATCGGCGGGCGACGGCGGCAGTCACCCCGGCCGCGCCGCGCCTCTCGGCAAATGGCTTCACGCTTGACTCTCTCCGGTGCTGGTGGTTTCCTACGGGGTCCCGGCCTGGGAGGAGCCGGGGCCTCTCATACCAGATGATACCCCAGTTCGGCCAGCAGGAAAAGAGCCGCCGGCCAGGGATCCGCCCCTGGAACCAGCAGCCGCAGGCCGGAACCCGCTGGCCGACTCACCCGGTAAAGGGAATCTGGACCAGACCCGGCCGCCTCTCCACCGGGGAAGCCGCCCCCCCACGCCAGCAACTAGACTTTCCGGTATGAGACTTGCATCAGGGTCAGGTGGAGGGCAAGTTTTTCCGGGGAGTTGCCAGAGACAGCCGATCCCTGCGATGTGTGGGTCAAAGGCTGATCAACTCTGAACCTGGCATTATAATTGCATCAAATTATTAATATTAAAATGTTGATATCAAATAATTCTGTATGATTAGTACAGCAGAAGAAACAGAAAATGATTAATTGGTTGAACATGCAGTTCATTTGTCTCAACTATATGGTTTTATTCCCGCTGAATAACAAGCGGAGGATCTGTAAATGGCCAGAAAACTAAACATAATGTTCCTTTTGGTAACCATTCTCTTGGTACTGGTGGGGTCCGCCCGAGCCGAAACTATCAGTTTCACCGCCCAGGATATCATCAACTGGATGGCCGCCCAGGGGGCCCCCCTCCACACGGCCACGGATGTCTGGGGCATCACCCGGGTGCGAGCCATCCCCGATGTCAGTGTTGCCGGTGGCTATACCATCAACCTGAACGACAGCAGCATCACCCCGGACAATTTCGATTGGCGGGTGCAATTTGATATCACCGGCAACCCCCCCTATGGCAATGGCGTCGGTACCGGCTCCTATGGCACCTATGCCGCGTTTAATGATACCCATCTTTACAGTTGGCAAGGATCCCTGTTCACTAATGGCACCGTGTCCGTGATTTCGGATCTGTCCCCGGCGGAGTTCGCGGCCCGGTTTCCTACGAGTCTCACTGGCAGCAATCCCGGTCTAACCCTGGCCCAGGTCCCGGATGACGCCGTCTTTTCCTTCAGCTTCACCCTGGACCCCGGCGTCACCTGGAATAACCAGGGGTTTTGGTTCGTGGTGGACGGCTACTGGTATAATGACTGGTACCCTTCAGGCAATACGTATGACAATCCCATTGGGTTCACGGGCGGCTATGCCCATGATTCTGTTTCGACCGCCGGCAATCTCACCGGCAACATGGGGGGCGGCTACTACGCTACCGTCCCCCTCCCCAGTTCCCTGGTCCTCCTTCTCACTGGCCTCCTGGGACTGGCCGGGTGGAGGATGAGGAAGATAATAATCACCTCCTCCTCTTAGCCGGTCAAGGCAGGGTCAGCCATGGCCCTGCCTTTTTTTATTCCGGCTATGCGGCACCCTGCCGGATAATTGACCAGGCTCAAAACTTCGGAAGAATTCCCAAGACATTTAGTCCGGAGCAGGCCACGTGGGGTCGGGCCAGGCGTCAACCTCCCAGGCCCCCGCCTTGATCCGCCCCTGGGGCGGCAACCGCCGGTCAAGGGGAAGATGAACCAGACCCGCCCCTATCATATAAGTAAGGCCGGTCTGAGAGGCGATTCGGGGTGTCGGCGGCTCAGGCCGTGACTTTCAAGCAGACCGGCTCAAGCCGGGCCGCGGCCCGTTACCTGATTTTCAGAGGAGGGGGGCTGGTCTTCGCATTGACACGGTCCGTGCTTGTAGACGAGCCGGTTAAGCCTGGCGCAATGAAGGGCCGCAAAGGTTCTGCATGACCCGGACCCGTCAACCGCATCAGTTTCAGGAAAAGAGGCATACTTACAGGATAAGTCACACCATTGCATGGAGATCGCACCTGCCTTTTGTCCATTTATCCCCATCAGCCGCCCAAAAGCAAGACTCTCAGGCCGCTCTCAGTCAGGTATTTTACGATAATTTCTCGAATTTTTGCTCTCTTAAGTTGTAGAATGGCCCCGACCCGGTTAAAATAATTTAATAATTATCAGGGCAAGGCCTTTGATAACCGGCCCCCAAATCACCGAGACCACCATTGAGCCTATGACCATCTCGCCGTCTGACCACCCCAATCGCTCCCTGCTCTTGCGCCTGATCAATGCCGCCGGCCGCCCGCTTTTAAAAAACGGCTTCAGTTGGCTGCGGCTGGATGAAAAGACCCTGCTGGACAAGGCCCGTGAAAGCACCGGCCTCGACGACTTCGGGGATGACTCGTTTCGGGAAGCCCTGCGAGTCCTGCTTCGGGCCTATGAAACCGAGGCAGAGCTCAGCTTCCTCGGTCGTATCTGCGTGCGCAACGATACCGTGCGGTTGCTGGGCAACCGGCTCCGGGTGCTGGCCGACCGCCGGCGCCATCCAGCCATCGCCGACGAGGTTGTCCGCCGGCCGTTGTTCATCACCGGCCTGCCCCGCAGTGGCACGACCTTTTTACATGCCCTGCTGGCCCAGGACCCGGCCCATCGCGCTCCCCAGGTCTGGGAAGTGATGTATCCTTCGCCCCCGCCCGAGAGGGCGTCCTATGACGCCGATCCCCGCATCACGGCCACGGCCAGGCAACTGAAGTGGCTCGACCTCCTGATGCCGGATTTCGAGACGGTGCACCTGATCGGCGCCAGGCTGCCCCAGGAGTGCATCGCCATTACCAGCCACGATTTCCTTAGCTACAGCTTTGAATCCATGTGCATGGTGCCTTCCTACCGGGCCTGGCATGATCGCCAGGATAAGCGCCCCGCCTATGAGTTTCATCGCCGCTTCCTGCAACATCTGCAGTGGCGCTGCCCGGGGCAAAGGTGGGTGCTCAAGGCCCCCAGCCACTTACTGGCTCTGGAGGCCCTGCTGCAGGTCTATCCCGATGCGGCGATTATCCTGACGCATCGCGACCCCCTCAAGGTCCTGCCCTCCTGCGCCAGTTTCACCGAGGTCTTGCGGCGGGGGTTCAGTGAGCGGGTCGATAAGGTGTCCCTGGCCCAGGAAGTGCGGCAACGCTGGCTGGATGGCGCCGGGCTGGCGGTGAAGTACCGCCAAACCCCGGGGAACTTGCAGCAACAGCTCTTTGATGTCCGGTATGCCGAACTGCTGCGGGACCCCATGGCCATGGTGCGGCGCATTTATACGCACTTCGACCTGGAGCTGACGCCGGCCGCGGCGACGGCCATGCAGCGGTTCCTGACGGCGAACCCCAAGCATAAAGGCGGGGTGCACCGCTATTCCCTGGCAGAATTCGGCTTGAACCCCCAAGAGGAACGGCGCTGCTTTCAATTCTACCTGGATTTTTTCGGCATCGAGCCGGAAAGCTAACGACCTGACGGGTGGGCGGGGGGCTTGCCGGGAATCCCCGGCCTCCGGCAGCCGGGGGTGCTGCGGCGGGAACGTCTTATATCGATTTGTCTTCGCAGAGCTATTTTGGGTAGGCCTGCGCCGGCACCAACGCAACGCCTGGGCCACCATTTGATGGCGCCGGGGTATTAACCCGGGGAGCAGCCAGTGGATTCATCCCTGGCCTTCCCCAGACAAGCAAAAAGCGGCCCGGCGGCCGCTTTTTTCGGTTAGTCCGGCTGGGATAACCCGGCCGGGAGGTCTGGGCCGGTGGGGTCGGTCTCGGACAGGTTATCCATATCCACCGCGTCCGCTTCGGGCCTCGCCTCGGTTTCGGGCAAGGGAGTCTTGCCCTGGCGGCGTTTTATCTTGTCGTCGTGTTTCTGTTTGCGGGCCAACTCCTTGGCGCGCTTTTGCCAGCCATAACGGTTTCGGGCCACATTATCCCTCCCTGGTCTCAAAATACCAGAACTCCGGAAGTCCGAAGACCGCCGGAGTTCTAAGTTTCAGGCTTTGCAGTTTAGAGTTTTACCACGTTTTGGGCCTGCGCCCCCTTGGGACCCTGGACCACTTCAAACTCCACTTCCTGATCTTCCGCCAAAGAGCGGAAGCCCTCGCCCTGGATGGCGCTGTGATGCACAAAGACATCCGGACCGCTCTCCCGGGTGATGAAGCCAAAGCCCTTGGAGTCATTAAACCATTTTACTTTGCCAGTCTCCTTCATTGCTGAAAAACCTCCTACCGATACTGCGAGTAATATTCCCGCTAAAAAAAGCAGGGCGCCAAGCAGTCAGGCAAAAAAAATCGGCGAGGACTTAGCATCCCCGTCCGATTATGGTCCAGGACTTGCGGCCCTGCATTCAGTCTGACATGCTAAACTGCTCACGATTTTACTAAAAATTTTACCGATGTCAAGCAAAATAACCCGGGGGCCGCTAAAACCTCTGGGCGGCCCATTCGCCCCCAGACTGCCTCCCATTTCCGAGGGCCATTACCTAAAAGAAAGGGCCACCAGGGGAGCACCTGGTGACCCTTGATGCCCGGTCATTTTGCCGCCATGAACCGGGTAATTGGTAGCGGGGGCAGGATTTGAACCTGCGACCTTCGGGTTATGAGCCCGACGAGCTTCCAGGCTGCTCCACCCCGCGTCATCGACGATTTTGTCATTTAATTATAGCAAGCTCATAAATCTACGTCAATGGTAAAATGCCTTTTTCCGCCGCAGCCGCCCTGAGGTCTCGGCTACCCAGGCCGTAATCAGCCGTAATTTCATGGTCTTGCCTCCGGCGATGCCCCGGGCCGGATGGCCCCGGATGGCCCCCGGCCCCGTATCCGGCCTTAGGGGCTCCCCTTTAAAGATCGATCTCCCCGGCCGCCGCCAGATCGTTTTTCAGGTGCGGCAGCGCCGTGAAGATGAGCACCGCCCCCGCGGCCAGGGCCACCAGGGTGAGGGAGACCCCCCACTTGAGGCTGCCCAGGTCTGAGACCCAGCCGATGAGGAAGGGTGAGGGTACGTCCCCCACCAGGTGAATGACCACGATGTTCAGGGCCACGGCCTGGGCCCGGCGCCAGGGGCCGGCCACGCTCACCACCACCGCGGTGAGGACCCCGGGGTTCAGAAACAGCAGGAAGATGGCCCCCGCCAGGGCCGGGATATAGAGGATCGGGGCCGCGGCAAAGATGGCCACGGCCGCCAGGGGCAGGGCCAGGACAACCCCCAGGCCGCTGACCCACAGGGGCGCCCCCAGGGTGTAGGTAAGCAAACGGGACCCCAAAAACCCGCCCGTCAGGGTCCCCAGGCCCCCGGCCAGGGACACGGACCCGAACAGCAGCAGGTTGGCCTGGGAGAGACTGAGCCCTTTGGCCACTTCCAGGTAGCGGGGCATCCAGAAGGCCAGCCCCCCCAGGGCAAAGGTCACCATGCCGTAGCCCAGGTTTACCCGCTGCATGGTGGGCACCTTAAACAGGCGCCAATACGTTGCCAGAGGCGCTCGGGAAACCGGCGGCGCCGCCGTCAGCCGGGATTCGGATCTAACCTCGCTCAGGCGGTAAATCAGGCCGGCCATGGCCAGACCCGGAAGTCCCGCCAGGAGGAAGGCCGGGCGCCAGCCCCAGTGGCTGCCCACCAAACCCCCCACCAGGTAGGCCAGGGCGGAGCCCACCGGCAGGGCCAGATAGAACAGGCCCAGGGCCCAGGACCGGCGCTCCAGGGGCAGGATATCCGCCAGATAAGCCGGCGCCAGGGTCCCGAAGGAACCTTCTCCTACTCCCACCAAGCCCCGGGCCGCCACCAGGAAGGGATAGGAGGGCACCCAGAAGGTCAGGCTGGTGGCCAGGCTCCACACCGCCGCCCCCCCGGCCATGAGGCGCAGGCGGCCATAGCGGTCCCCCAGGTAGCCGAACAGGGGCGAAGTCAGGAAATAGACCAGGAAAAAGGCGGTGCCCAAAAACCCGAAGGCCTTGTCGCTCAGGTGGAATTCGGCCTTGATGGGGCTCCCCAGGGAGGCCACCAGGTAACGGTCCAGATAGTCCAGGAGATTGAGGGACGCCAGGATGATCAGGGCGCGGCTGGTGAGGGATAGGGACATGTTCGGGTGCTATCGTCTTCGTCCGGGGTTGGGACGGGTGCCAGGCCAGGATTCCACCGGCTTATAATGGCGCCCCACTTGGCGGCGAGGTTGCATCAATGCACCAGACCCGTCCCGGCTATCTTCCTGGGGGACAGGATAGTTATTTCAGGAGAGAAAAGTTGTACGAACAAATAGCTGATAAATTAATCCGTTTTATTCTCAGTATTGCGACGAGACAACATTAATTTCATTACTAAAAAGCTTGTATCTTCGTCATAATTTACTGTAGCTACTCTCATTACCTTAAATCCAAACTTTTCATAAAGCTTGATGGCGCCGTTCTTAACAATATCAACATCCAACTCAACACATTTGAGGCCCATGTGCTTAAATTGCTCCAGAGCCAATGTAATTAACTTCGAAGCTATACCGTGGCCCCAATGATCCGGATGCACGGCAATTCTCATAATAATTGCCCGCTTGGCAATTTCACAGGGGCAGGCTATCAAAAATCCCAGGATTTCTTCTGCTTCTTCATATACGAAAAAGATCTCTTTTAGAGACGAAGTAAATTGCTGGCGGGACCATTCGGGATCAAAGCATAACCGCTCAATCTCCAGAATCCTCTCCAGGTCCGCCGCCGTGGCGCACCTGATACCCGGGTAAGATTTTAACCAGGTCTTATTCATGACTATTTCCCCTCAAACTGTTTCAGCTACCACCGTCTTGCCGCCAGAAGGGCGTCTAAATAAGCGCGATGCATCATAACACCTGGTAACGTGCCGGGTCAAGGCCGGTCTGTCCCTAAAGGAACCCCACGGTTTACCGGCAGAACCCATCAAAATACTCCCAGAAATCCGGAAAGGACTTGGCCACGCAGCCGGGGTCGGTGATCACCGTCCCCGGGGCCTTGAGGCCGGCCACCGCGAAGCTCATGGCCAAGCGGTGATCGTTATAGGTCTCGATGACCGCGCCGTGGGGCCGGCCGCCGGTGATGCTGAGGCCGTCGGCGGTTTCCCGGGCCGCGAGGCCCATTTTTTTAAGTTCCATCACCACCGCGGCCAGGCGGTCCGATTCCTTGTGGCGCAGGTGGGCCACCCCGGTGATCACCGTGTCGCCGGCGGCGAAGGCGGCCAGCACCGCCAGGGTGGGGACCAGATCGGGCATGGCGGCCATATCCACGGTGACGCCCCTGAGCGGGCCGCCTTGCACGGTGAGGCCCGCTTCCCTGGACTCGATGGTGCAGCCCATCCGCGCCAGCACCTGGGGGAAGGCCGCGTCCCCCTGACTGGATGAAAGACTCAGGTTGGTGATGGTGACCCGTCCGCCGGTCAGGGCCGCGGCGGCCCAGAAATACGAGGCGCTGGAGGCGTCGGCTTCGATC